>NZ_RZTA01000029.1:0-60804 GCF_004023115.1 Mesorhizobium sp. M6A.T.Cr.TU.017.01.1.1 | reverse complement strand
CTCCCGCCTCGTGGGGGAGATGTCCGGCAGGACAGAGGGGGGCGCGAAGGAACGCAATCCTCGCTAAGAACCTCGAATCTGGTGGTCTAGCGTGCAACGCGCGCCATCACCCGACTCCCGCATCAACGCCGGCATTCTCGCGCTGGCGGCAATAGCATTTTTGATTGGCGGGGCGTTTGCCGGTCTTGTCGTGGAGGGCACGAGCGACCCGTCCGGCGCCGCGTCGACCTTCGATCCCTATCTCTTCCGCGTTGTCCGTTTCACGCTGTGGCAGGCACTTCTGTCGACACTGCTTTCCGTCGTGCCGGCACTGTTCGTTGCGCGGGCGCTGTCGCGGCATCCGCGCTTCTTCGGCCGTGGCTTCATCCTGCAGCTCTTCGCCGTGCCGCTGGCGCTGCCGGCCATCGTCGCCGCGCTCGGCATTCTGGCCCTCTATGGCCGTGCCGGCTATTTCGCCGGCCTGCTCAGCGCGATTGGCGGTCAGGGTTGGCCAGGCATATACGGCCTGTCCGGCATCCTCGTCGCCCACGTCTTCTTCAACCTGCCGCTGGCAACGCGGCTGTTCCTTGAAGCGCTGGGGACAGTGCCGGCCGACCAGTGGCGGCTGGCGAGCCAGCTCGGCATGGGCGCCAGACCGGCCTTCCGGCTGATCGAATGGCCGACGCTGCGGGCGGCGCTGCCGGGCGTCGCCGGGCTTGTCTTCATGCTGTGCATCACATCCTTCACCATCGTGCTCACGCTGGGCGGCGGGCCGCGCGCGACGACACTGGAGGTCGCTATCTACCAGGCGCTGCGTTTCGATTTCGATCCTGCCCGCGCGGTGACGCTGACACTGCTGCAGATCGCGCTGACCTTCGTCGTGGTGCTGGTTTTGATGCGGCTCGGCGCCAACACCGTCGGCGATGCCAACCTGTCGGTGGCACCGCGCCGGTATCTTTCGGCAAGCGTCGGCGAGACCGTGCTGAACGCAGCATTGATCGTTCTGGCATTGCTGTTCGTCGCCGGGCCGATGGCGGCCACGGTGGCGTCAGGCCTTGGCGCCGATCTTGGCCGGCTGGCGGGCGAGAGCGCTGTGCGGCAAGCGACGCTGACCAGCGCAGTGCTCGCCTTGCTGGCGGCGCTGCTTTCGGTGGCGCTGTCGCTGTCGCTCGTCATGGCACGACGGGCACTGGCCCTGAAGCGTCGCGTCGGCGCCAAGACGCTGCTCGAGCATGCCACCGATACCGGCGCCGGCTTCGTGCTCGTCGTTCCGCCCATCGTCATCGGCGCCGGCTGGTTTCTGCTCCTGCGTACCGTCAGCGACGTCTTCGCCATCGCCCCTGTCATGGTCGTCACCGTCAACGCGGTGATGGCGATGCCGTTTGCCATCCGCGCTATTCGCCCCGGCTATGATGCGGCGAGCGAACGCCACGAACGGCTCTGTTTGCTGCTTGGCGTTTCGGGCTGGAACCGGTTCCGGCTGATCGACTGGCCGTCGCTGCGGCGGCCGCTCGCCACCGGTTTCGCCTTTGCCATGGCACTGTCGCTCGGCGATCTCGGCGTCATCGCCCTGTTCGGTAGCGACTCCCTGCAGACACTGCCCTATCTCTTGCTGGCGCGCATGGGCAGCTACCGCACGATGGATGCCGCAGGCCTGTCGCTGCTGCTCGGCCTGGTCTGTCTCGCGCTTGTGCTGGCCGCGGACCGGCTGGGGCGGGGAGAAAAGACATGACGCTCAACAGCGCTGAAAACGGCACGGCTGTGCGGCTGGAAAAGGTTTCGTTCAGCCATAGTGAAGCGCCGTTTTTATTCGACGTCGCGTTCGCCGCCTCGAAGATCACTGCGATCATGGGGCCGAGCGGCTCGGGAAAATCGACGCTGCTCAATCTGGTGGCCGGCTTCGAGACGCCGCGGTCGGGCCGCGTGCTGATCAGCGGCGCCGATGTCGGCGCCAAACCGCCTTCGGCGCGGCCCGTGTCAATGGTGTTCCAGGAGAACAATCTCTTCGCCCATCTTTCGGTCGAACGAAATGTCGGCCTTGGCCGCTCGCCGTCGCTCAGGCTGGCTGAGGCCGACCACGTGGCAATCGCGGGGGCACTCAAGCGCGTCGGCCTTGCCGGCAAGGAACAGCGTCTGCCGCGCGAACTCTCGGGCGGCGAGCGGCAGCGTGTCGCACTCGCCCGCGTCCTCGTGCGCGATCGGCCGGTTCTTTTGCTCGATGAGCCGTTCGCCTCGCTCGGGCCGGCCTTGCGTGACGACATGCTCGACCTGGTAGCCGGCGTCCATGCGGAGCGGCGCATGACGGTGCTGTTCGTCACGCATCAGCCGGAAGACGCCCACCGTATCGGCCAGGACATGGTGTTCCTGGACAATGGCGCGGTTGCCGCGACTGGGGCTGTCGCCGATTTTTTCACCAAGGCTGGACCGGAAGCATTCCGGCGTTATATCGGTGCAGGTCCGTTTGGCCAAGGATCACGAGATGTTGCCCGGAAGCGGACATAATTTACGGCCAAACCGGCTTCAGGCGATGTGGCGTTTGCTTGCCTTGGTCAAAGTAGTGTGGCTAGGTCCTCCGATACTGGTCCGGCATAGACTGTGATTTGCCACTACAGTGCCGCGTGTGCTCGTGCGCGCGAAGGATGCTGTGGCAGTTTGATTTTGCGCATGATCCTTTTCTGAAAATCGATGCCCGATTTTCGGGGTCATGTGCCGAGACCCGAAAGGAAGCTGTTCTGCCGACCGGCACCGACAGAGTGAGAAGGAAACCGCTGGCGCGCTTCCTCGCGCTGGCCGGCTTTGCCATGGCGCTGGCAAGCTGCCAGATGTTCACGCCGCCGGACGTTCAGGAATCCGGCTTCCAGCCTTCCAGCAAACCGATCACAGTCGACAATGTCGCCGCCAACAGCAAGCTCGCCGAAATGGCGAAGGCGCAGCATCCGCGTATCCTCGCCACCTATGGCGGTGAATATTCCGATCCCAAGCTCGAGCGCATGGTCGCCAAGGTCGTCGGCCGCCTGACCGTGGTGTCGGCCAACCCGACCCATACCTACCGCATCACCATCCTCAATTCGCCCAACGTCAACGCTTTCGCATTGCCGGGCGGCTATCTCTACATCACGCGCGGCCTGTTGGCGCTGGCCAACGATTCGGCCGAGCTCGCCGCGGTGATCGCGCATGAGATGGGCCACGTCACTGCCAACCATGGCTTGCAGCGCCAGCAGCTTGAGGCCGAGGAGGGGTTTGCTACGAAGGTCGTCTCGGATGTGCTCGGCGACAGCCCGACCGCCAAGGCGGCACTGATCCGCGGCAAGCTGCGGCTTGCCCAGTTCTCGCGCAATCAGGAGCTGGAGGCCGACGGCATCGGCATCAAGTCGATCGGCGAGGCGGGCTTCGATCCCTTTGCCGCCGGCCGCTTCCTGCAGTCCATGTCGGCCTACACCGATTTCCGCTCGATCAGCGGCGCCACCGACGCCAGCCTCGACTTCCTGGCGACGCACCCCAACACGCCGCAGCGCATCGATCTGGCGCAGCGCCATGCCCGCCAGTTCGGCGCGCCTGGCGTCGGGACGCGCGACCGTGACCCCTTCCTCGCCGGTATAGACGGCCTGCTCTATGGCGACACGCCGGAGGAAGGCTATGTGCGTGGCGAAACCTTCCTGCATCCGGGGCTCGGCGTGTCATTCTCGGTGCCCGGCGGCTTCATCATCGACAACTCGGCCGCGGCGGTGACGGCAACCGGGCCGGGCGACATAGCGATCCGCTTCGACGGCGTTTCGATCGACAAGAGCCGCCCGCTGACCGACTACATCCGCAGCGGTTGGGTGGCTGGTCTCGACGAAAGCAGCGTGCGCCAGGAAACGATCAACGGCAACGAGGCGGCGACGGCGCATGCCAGCGCCGAGGGCTGGCAGTTCGACATCGCGGTGATCCGCGCCGGCGGTCAGGTCTACCGGCTGTTGACGGCAGCCCCCTCTGCCAGCACCTCGCTGGACGCGGTGGCGCGCTCGGTCAGCGGCTCCTTCCGTATCTTGAGCGCGGCCGAGAAAGCGGCGCTGAAGCCGCTGCATATCCGCGTCGTCACGGTGCAGCCCGGACAGACCATGGGTTCGCTCGCCGCGCAGATGGTCGGCGTCGACCGCAAGCTCGACCTGTTCAGGGTGCTCAATGCGATGTCGCCCGGTGCTGCCGTTTCGGCCGGTGATAAAGTCAAGATCATCACCGACAGGTAGGGTGTGTCGATATTCAGGTGATGCCGGCCTGCAAACGGCAGTTCCTGCGCTTCCGGTGCTCACGTACTTTAAGTACGCTCCGCTCCGGTTCTCGGAAACCACCGTTTTCGGCTCGGCCTAACCTGAATCCCGACACACCCTAGGCGGCTGTCGCCAGAAACTCGGGGTTTTGCTTCACCAGCGCTATCTTGAGCTTTTCCATGGCGCGTGCCTCGATCTGGCGGACGCGCTCCTTGGAGATGCCGAGCGCCTCGCCGAGCGCTTCGAGCGTCGCGCCCTCGTCGCTCAGCCGGCGCTCCTCAATGATCCTGAGCTCGCGGGCGTTGAGCGCGCCGAGCGCCGTTTTCAGCCAGACAGAGCGGCGTTCGACATCGATCGTGTCACCCACGACCTCGTCCGGCAGAGGATCGTCCGAAACCAGGAAATCCATCCGCTCGGTGGCGCCCGCATCGTCGGCGAGCGGCTGGTTGAGTGAGCTGTCCGGTGCCGAAAGGCGGGAATCCATCATCGCCACGTCGGCCTCGGAGACGCCGAGCGCCACTGACACCTCGCGATAGAGCGAGGTATTCGAGATCGGCTCGGCGCCGTTTGCCAAGCGGGCGCGCAGGCGCCGCAGATTAAAGAACAACGCCTTTTGCGCCGAACTGGTGCCGCCACGCACGATCGACCAGTTGCGCAGGATGTAGTCCTGCATCGAGGCGCGGATCCACCATGTCGCATAGGTCGAAAACCGTACCTCGCGCTCCGGTTCGAAGCGGGCCGCTGCCTCCAGCAGGCCAACATGGCCTTCCTGGACCAGGTCGCCGAGCGGCAGGCCATAGTGGCGGAACTTCGAGGCCATGGAAATGACCAGCCGCATATGTGCCATGGCGATTTGGTGCAGCGCCTGCTGGTCGTTGTCTTCCTTCCAGCGCAGCGCGAGAAGATGCTCCTCGTCGCGCTCGAGATAGGGGGCTTTCATCGCCGCGCGGACCATGGTTCGCCCTGCCGTATCTTCCATCATGCCACGCTCCCTGTTCCGGGCGTTGTGGTGCGACCCTGAGCTGGCATCGTGGTTGAATTGGCGACGCCGCGCCCTACAACAGCCAAGAACGTGCCACGCGGGTGAATGGTTCCGCCGCTGAGGTCGCGTGGATTGCACTGTCCGAAAGCTTGTTGCGGCGGTCGCTACGCGGTCGGTTGGCGTGACTCGATGTGGGCTTTAGAATTGGATTTCGAAATCATATCATTTTTGAAATCTTATTCCTTATTTTGCAAGCCTGCATCTGTCAGTTTCCGGCGCTCACAAATGCGCCGGACACCGGCCAAGGACGGGATCACAGAAAAATGAAATGGCTCAAATCGCTTATCGTCGCCGCAACATTGCAGGTTCTGGCCGTCACATCAGGCCATGCCGGCGCCAATCTCGATCAGATCAAGCAGGCCGGTGTCTTCAAGGTCGGCACGGAAGGCACCTATGCCCCCTTCACCTATCATGATGCCTCGGGTGCGTTGGTCGGCTTCGACGTCGAGATCGCCCAGGCGATCGCCAAGCGCCTCGGCGTCAAGGCCGAATTCCTCGAAGGCAAATGGGACGGGCTGATCGCCGGCCTAGACGCCAAGCGTTATGACGCAGTCATCAACCAGGTCGGCATCACCGAGGCGCGCAAGGCCAAGTATGATTTCTCCGATCCCTACATCGCTTCCAAGGCGGTGCTGATCGTGCGCGGCGACAATACCGACATCAAGAGCTTTGCCGACCTTAGGGGTAAGAAGGCAGCGCAGTCGCTGACCTCGAATTTCGGCAAACTCGCCGAAACGAACGGCGCCGAGCTCGTCGGCACCGACGGTTTCGACCAGTCGATCCAGCTGCTTCTTACCGGCCGCGCCGACGCCACCATCAACGACAGCCTGTCCTTCCTCGATTTCAAGAAGCACAAGCCCGACGCCGATGTGAAGATCGCCGCGCAGGAAGAAAACGCCGACTATTCCGGCGTCATCGTGCGCAAGGGCGATCCGGAACTGGTCGCCGCCATCAATCAGGCGTTGGCCGACATCAAGGCCGACGGGACCTACCAGAAAATCGCCGACACCTATTTCGGCCAGGACGTTTCGAAGTAAGCGCATTTCATGGAGCGGGCCGGGTTTGCCGGCCCGCATGGCAAGCAAGTCTCGCGGCGAGCCGTCTTTGACGGCCGCCGCTTTTCGCGTGATATGACGACCGTATGGTCGCGCCTTGATGCTGCCGGGCCGGTTTTTGGGCGGCAATCTCGCAAGGAGGGTTTTCGTGCCGCATTGGCTGCAATTGATGCTGGACTCGTTGCCGACGCTGTTGTGGGCGGCGCTTATCTTTACCGTGCCGCTGACGCTGCTGTCGTTCGCCTTCGGGCTGTTCGTTGGGCTGGTCGCGGCGCTGGTCCGGCTGTTCGGCCCGAAGCCGCTGGTCGCCGTGGTTCGCTTCTACGTCTGGATCTTCCGTGGCACGCCACTTCTGGTGCAACTCTTCCTGATCTTCTACGGCCTGCCTTCGGTCGGCATCCTGCTCGACGCTTTTTCAGCCGCGTTGATCGGCTTCACGCTCAACATCGGCGCCTATACGTCGGAAATCATCCGCGCCGTCATAGGCTCGGTGCCGAAGGGGCAGTGGGAGGCGGCCTATTCGATCGGCATGACCTGGAGCCAGGCGATGCGGCGCACCATACTGCCGCAGGCCGGCCGCGTCGCGGTGCCGCCGCTATCCAACACCTTCATCTCGCTGGTCAAGGATACATCGCTGGCCGCCGCCATCACCGTGCCGGAGATGTTCCAGGCGGCGCAGCGCATCGTCGCCACCACCTATGAGCCGCTGATCCTCTATATCGAGGCGGCGGCTCTCTATCTGGCGCTGAGCTCCGTGCTGTCGGCATTGCAGACGCGCTTGGAAAAGCGGCTCAACCGCTATGGCGGCTTCCTGGAGGCGCGCTCATGATCGGCCTCACCGACATCGAGAAGCGCTTTGGCGACAACCTCGTGCTGAAGGGCGTGACCGTCACCATCGAGGAAGGCAGCGTCACCGCCCTTGTCGGTCCCTCGGGCGGCGGGAAAAGCACGCTGCTGCGCTGCATCAACCTGCTCGAGATCCCGACTTCGGGCACGGTGCGCATCGGCGACGACGCGCTCGAATTCCAACCGGGCGGCAAAGTTCCCGGCAGGGCCATCCAGCGCCTGCGGTTGCAGACGGGCATGGTGTTCCAGAATTTCCAGCTGTTTCCGCACCGCACGGCGATCGAAAATGTCATGGAGGGGCTGGTGACGGTGCTGAAATGGCCGACGGCGAGGGCGCGCGAGCGGGCGCTCGCCCTGCTCGAAAAGGTCGGCATGGCGCACAAGGCCGATGCCTGGCCGGCGACCCTGTCAGGCGGCCAGCAGCAACGCGTGGCGATTGCCCGGGCGCTGGCGCCGTCGCCGAAGGTGCTGCTGTGCGACGAGCCGACCTCAGCGCTCGACCCGGAATTGGCGCAGGAAGTGGTCGACGTGCTCAGCCAGCTCGCCCGCGAGGGCACCACCATGGTGATGGCGACGCATGATCTGCGCCTCGCCTCCAAGATCGCGCAGGAGGTGGTGTTCCTCGACGCCGGCGCCATCGTCGAGAAAGGCCCCGCCGCTGTTCTGTTCAGCAATCCGGAGCGCCAGCGAACCAAGCGGTTCATCGCGACGCTGAGGCAGGAGGCGGAGAAGGAAGGCGGCGGCGAAGATTAATGCATGCTGCCCCAAAAGGGCGTAGCGGTTTTGGCATAACGACATGCAAAAAACAAAAAACCCGGCGCGAGGCCGGGTTTTTCTGAATTCTAAGGCGAAAGCGCTCAGGCAGCTTCTTCCTGCTCGGCTTCTTCGTTGTCGGCCTTGGCGCCGCGCTTCGGACCCTTGTTGAGGTTCACCTCGATGAGGCGCACCGCTTCGGTTTCCGACATGCGGTTGACGGCCGCGATCTCTCGCGCCATGCGGTCGAGTGCCGCCTCATAAAGCTGGCGCTCGGAATAGGACTGCTCCGGCTGGTTGTCGGCGCGGTAGAGGTCGCGCACCACTTCCGAGATCGAGATCAGGTCGCCGGAATTGATCTTGGCGTCATATTCCTGGGCGCGGCGCGACCACATGGTGCGCTTGACGCGGGCGCGGCCCTGCACAACTTTCAGCGCGCGATCGACATAATCTTCTTCCGACAGCTTGCGCATGCCGATGGAGGTCGCCTTCGCAACCGGCACCTTCAGGCGCATCTTGTCCTTCTGGAAGTCGATGACGAACAGTTCCAGCTTGTGGCCCGCAACTTCCTGCTCGTCGATCGAGACGATCTGGCCGACGCCATGCGCCGGATAGACGATGTACTCGCCGGTCTTAAAACCGTGACGCGCTGCGCTGGACTTCTTCTGCGGGGTGATAGTTGCCATTACGCCATGAACTCCTTGGTGTGGTACCGGCATTCTGCCGGCCGAACTCGCGCGATCGGGTAACCGATCGTTAGCCGCGCAACGATGAACCCACCGGAAAAGCCGAGGCCGGCAAACCGCATAATTGCGATCGCCTGCCCCAGATCACTCTGGTCCGGATTGAGAAATTCACCTTTCAGTGATTTGGGGCGTTTGCGCCATAAATCGACGTTGTGTCACCGGCATGTTTGGTTGATGTAGCACAAAAAGTCGGAAGAATCAAGGTTTTGCTGCACGCGCGAAGGCCATGCGCCATCGCCGCCTGTCAAGGCGGTTAATGTGCCGTGCCTATTACGCGGCGTTATGCTGGCTGACTCAGCGGTCTTGTCAGTCGCCTTCGCCGGGCTCGGCGGAGAAATATTTCTCGAACTTGCCGGCCTCGCCATCGAAGGATTTGGCGTCGGCCGGCGGCTCCTTCTTGGCGGTGATGTTGGGCCATTTATCAGCATATTCGGTGTTGATCTGCAGCCATTTGTCGAGACCCGGCTCGGTATCCGGCTTGATCGCGTCGGCCGGGCATTCGGGTTCGCAGACGCCACAGTCGATGCACTCGTCGGGATGGATGACGAGCATGTTCTCGCCTTCGTAGAAACAGTCGACCGGACAGACCTCGATGCAGTCCATGTATTTGCATTTTATGCAATTGTCGGTCACGACATAGGTCATCAGTCGGCTCCGGGACGTCCCGTTTTTGTTGGGCTTTTTTGGTCAGGTAACGCCTTTACCCGCTGCTTGCAAGGGCAGCCATTGCCGCGCGACACCGATGTTCCGGAATGGAATTCCAGAGGGGCGATGCGGCTAAGCCCGGTTATGCGTCAGTCGTCGTCGAACAACCGGTCGGTATCCCGGCGTTCCTTCTTGGTCGGGCGGCCGCTGCCGGCATCGCGCAGCGCGGGAATCGCATCCGGAACGGCCTCGCCTTTTGGCACCGGCGGTGGCGACATATCCTCGTAAAGCAGGCGCGCTTCCTCGGCCGGGCCGCGCCGGCTCCCCGTGCCGAGCACCTTCCAGATGAAGATGCGTCGCTCAAGAGTGATGGTCAGGACGTCGCCGACCCGAACCATATCGGAGGCCTGCGCTGCTTTGTCGCGATTGATGCGGACGCGTCCGGCCACCACCAGCTTCGCGGCAAGCGATCGCGATTTCACCGCACGCGAAAAGAACAGCCATTTGTCGATGCGCTGGCGGGCATCAGTGACCATCGGAGCGAGCGGGGCTTACTTCTTCAGCTGGTCGCGCAACGCGGCGAGCTTGGCGAATGGAGAATCCGGGTCGAAGCGCACAGGACGCTCCTCGCGAGGCTTAGGCTGGAACGCGGGCTTTCCACCTGGCGCGCCACCCTTGCCGTCCTGCCTGCCGCCCTTCCAGTCAGGCCGGCTTTCGCGACGATCGGAACGCTCGCCCTGCGGCTTGCCGTCGCGCCGCTCTCCCGCCTCGCCCTGGGGCTTGGGCTTGAATTTGCTGCGGTCGAAGCGCGGCTTGCCGGCGCCGTCGCGGCGTCCTTCATGGGTGGGCCGGCTGCCTGGAGCGCCGGCCGGTTGTCCGCCGGTGGCATCTGCGGGCGCGTCGCCACGGCCGTCGCGCGCGGCTTGCCCGTTGCGCGGGCGATTGTCCCGTGAATTGTCACGGGGCCGGTTGTCATGGTGGCGGTGGCGCGGGCGCTGGTCGAAGCGGCCCTGCCGCCACAACAGAATGGGTTTTGGTTCCTCGGCCTCTGGAACAGCCTCGCCAGTGGCGGCTTCCGCCGCCGCGGCAGGCTCGGCCGAAACTGCTTCCGTTGCAGGCGAGGTTTCGGAAGCCGGCTCTGCCGGTGCGACCTCAACCTCGGCGGCTTCGGGTTCTGCCTCTGGCTGAGCCGCTGATACCGCAGGCACTTCAGCTGCGGTTTCCGCTGCAGGCAGCTCCTCTTCCGTGACCTCAGCCGGAGTTTCCAGCTGAGGTTCCGCGACAGGCTCCGCTTCGGTTGCGGGTTCCGCGGGAACTTCGGCTGTGGCCTCTGCCGCGGTAGCCGCTTCCGATTCCGAACTCTCGGCCGGCGCCTCGGCGGCTGTGTCCGCAATCGCGGCTTCCACTGCCTTGGCCTGCTCGGCTTGTTCTTGCGCCGCCTGCTTAGCCGCGGCGGCTTCACGCGCGGCATTGTCCTGTGCCTCGAGCCGCGCCTTCACCTCGGCCACCGGCTTCGGCTCGGCGCGATAGCCGAGACCTTTCAAAATCTCTTCCATGTCGTCGGCAGTGGCGCCGAGGATCGACATCATCGGCGGCGTCACCATGAAGGACTGACCGTCATAGGCGCCCTCGGGCCGCTGACCGAGGCCCGGCTTCCAGTTGGTTGCCGGCCGAATCAGATCGGCCAGCCGTTCAAGGATGTCGACGCGCACCGCGCGACGGCCGAGATTGCGGTAGCCGGCCAGCTTGTAGAAGGTCTTGTCGAAGGTGGGATCGATGACCACCGAGGTGCGGCCGGAGGCCAGCGCGTGAACCACGTCGCCAAAGCCGGGCTTGTCCTTGCCGTCGTTCCTCAGGGCCCATAACAGCGTCACCAGTCCGGCCGGGGCCGGCTTGATCAGCGCAGGCACGAAGACGTGGTAGGCGCCGAAGCGCACGCCGAGCCGGCGAAGGGCGGCGCGGCCTTCCTGGTCGAGCGACTTCATCTCCTCGGCGATGTCGCGGCGGTTGATGAGGCCGAAATGCTCGACGAGCTGGAAGGCGATGCCGCGGCCGATGCCGGTGATCTGCTCGGCGTTCTTGAGGTCGACCAGCGGCTTCAGCAAGGACTCGATCTGAAAATTGACGAAGCGCTCGGCGCGCGCCGCGACCTTGTCGCGGGCTGGACCGGTGAGCTGCTCGTCGGCCAGCAGCACAAGGCGCGGCTTCAGCGGCTCGTCGCCTGCGACCAGCGCGCCGATCCAGCGCAGCGTGCCGTCGGAGCCGAGCGCGATGTCGCCGTTGGCCGAGGCGCCGAAGCGCTCGGCCCGCGCCTCGAATTCGGCTGCAAGCGCCTTTTGGGCTGCCGTGCGCACCGCCTTGGCGTCCTCGCCGCCGGCGCTCTGGTCGGCGGTGAAGCGGAACCCCTGCAGCTCGCCGACATGGTGGCCTTCGACGAGGACGGTTCCGGTTGGGCTAATTTCGGCTTCAGGCATGGTATTTTCTCTAAGGCGCCGCATGAGGACGGAAGTCCTGCGGTCTACGAAGCGTTTCGTCAACCGCTCATGCAGCGCATCCGACAATCTGTCTTCGATTTCGCGCGTCTTTTCCTGCCAGTGTGCCTGATCGGCCAGCCAGCCGGGCCGGTTGGAGACGAAAGTCCAGGTGCGGATCTGGGCAATCCGGTGCGACAGCGTGTCGATGTCGCCCTCGGTGGTGTCGGCACGGCGGACCTGCTCTGCCATGTAATTCTCGTCGACATGGCCATGCCTGGCAAGGTCCGTGTAGATCGAGGCGATCAGGTCGGCATGCTGGGCCGGCGCGATCTTCCTGTAGTCGGGGAGGGCACAGGCCTCCCACAGCAGCGCCACGCGCCTGGCGTCGGTGGCAAGCGCCCGGATGTCCTCGTCGCGGGACAAATGCTCGAGCGCCTGTGCATCCACTGCCGGCAGCGCACGGGTCAGGCCTTCGACCGGTGCGTTGGTCTCGATGGAGCGCTTCAGCGCATCGAGGCTGGCGAAATCGAAATGCGCGGTGCGCCATTGCAGCACCTTCACCGGGTCGAACTCATGCCCTTCGATCTTCTTGACCAGATCTTCGTCGAGCGGATCGACCTGGCCGGTGACGCCGAAGGTGCCGTCGCGCAAGTGCCGGCCAGCGCGGCCGGCGATCTGGCCGAGCTCGGCCGCCGTCAGGTTGCGATACTGGTAGCCATCGAATTTACGGTTCTGGGCGAAGGCGACATGATCGAGATCGAGGTTTAGGCCCATGCCGATCGCATCGGTGGCGATCAGGTAATCGACATCACCTGACTGGAACAGCGCCACCTGCGCGTTGCGAGTGCGCGGCGATAGCGCGCCGAGCACGACGGCCGCACCGCCCTGCTGGCGGCGGATCAGTTCGGCGATGGCGTAGACCTCGTCGGCGGAAAAGGCGACGATCGCCGTGCGCCGCGGCAGGCGGGTCAGCTTCTTCGAGCCGGCATAGGCGAGATGCGACAGCCGTGGCCGAGTCACCACCGACACGCCCTTCAGCAGACGCTGGAGGATGCCGTGCATGGTGGCCGCGCCCAGCAGCAGCGTCTCCTGACGGCCGCGCAGATGCAGGATGCGGTCGGTGAAGATGTGGCCGCGCTCGAGATCGCCGGCCAGCTGGACCTCGTCGATGGCGACGAAGGCGGCGTCGGTCTGGCGCGGCATAGCTTCCACCGTGCAGACCGAATATCTGGCGCCGTCGGGCTGGATCTTCTCCTCGCCGGTGATGAGCGCCACCTTGTGAGCGCCGACCTTCTCGCAGACGCGTGTATAAACCTCGCGAGCGAGCAGCCTGAGCGGCAGGCCGATAATGCCGCTTTCATGCGCCACCATGCGCTCGATGGCGAGATGGGTCTTACCGGTATTGGTCGGCCCGAGCACGGCAGTCACGTCGCGGCCCGACAGGATCAGCGGCTCAGTGTGTTTCGACTGGATGTTCATCGACCTGGAAATAAGGCTCTCTGCCTCGCGTTGTCGGGAGCGCGCCCCATGGTGGCGCGTGTGACAAGCGACACATAGGGATTTCGGGCGCGAAGCGAAAGCGGAATGTTCCAACGGCAGCTCGAAGGCTCCCGTCTGGTGTTGTCAACCGGTCCTGATTTAACAGTTGGAACGAGTCTGGAACGAATCAGCTACGAATCGCTGACTCTTGCTGATTCAGGTTTTGTTCACGGCTATATCTGGGTTTTTTGCCGGCGAGTCTCACCACATGCTGAATCGCTGAACTGGCCCGATTCATGCAGGGCGGACGTCGTCGTTAACATTTGCCGGTGAACGATCGGCGCAGGCCGGCAGGCGTCACCCAACATTATGAAATTATTGATCTTTCCTAACGCGCCTTAACGGTTCGAGGGGTGTTTTCAGCCTTTGTCGTTAACCTTCCGGTCAAAGCCGGAACGAAACGGCGACGAATCAGCGCTGGCGGAAGTTTCCCCGTTTGTTCACCCCAACATGTTGTGTTGTGAACAGGTTTTCCACCGAGAATCCACAGGCGGGAACAGGGTTTTGCACAGGCTGCGCGACCGCCGTTAACCTTTGCGTGCCGCTTCGGCACAAATCGGCCTCCCGCAATCGGTCGGCAGCAGTCGTTGCAGGACCAGACTCGGCCACCCGCTGAACGGCAGGTTCAAGATACGTCCTCTCCCACGACATAGCGCTGCAAAGTAGGGCCGATGTTCTGGATGATCTCGTCGTGGGACAGGGCGACGACGGGCGGAAGCCGCAGCAGGTATCGGCACATCGCCAAACCCAGCAACTGGCTCGAAACGAGCCCCGCCCGTCGGCCGGCGTCGGCGGGGTCGGCGACCGCCGCGACCACCGGCCTCACCTGGTTGCCAAATACGTCGCGCAACTTTTCGGCAGCGAATTCGTTCGACGTCGCCGAACGCAGCAGAATGGCCATGCCAGGACCGCTGGCCGGGCTCTCCCAGATTTCGAGAAAACGCCTGATCAACGTTTCGCCGACGGCGTTTCGGTCGAGCACCCGCAGTGCCGGCAATTGCAAGTCGATTACCGCCGCCCTGGCGAACAGCTCGTCCTTGCTGCGGAAATAGCGGATCACCATGGCCGGATCGATCGAGGCATGCGCGGCGACGTCGCGGATGGAGGCGCCGTCGTAGCCGTGCTCGGCGAACAGAAGCCTCGCGGCCTTAAGGATTTGGGCGCGCGTGCGGTCCGACTTGCTGGGTTTCTTCGGCTGATTCTCGGTCATGAAAATTCATATGCCAACGACCGTTGACAAATGCAATAGGTCCAACTAGAAAGTCAACGATCGTTGACAAATGGAGAGAGAAATGTTGCCCGATACAACAGAAGTCCTGATCATTGGCGCCGGCCCGACCGGCATGGCGCTGTCCATCGTGCTGCACCAGGCCGGTGTCGATCATGTTCTGATCGACAGACTGGCGCAGGGGCTTCAGACCTCGCGGGCTGGCGTCATCCACGCCCAGACGCTGGAATCGCTGGAGCCTCTCGGCGTCACGCAGCGGCTGAGCGAACTTGCGCTGAAGCTGCAGAATTTCGCTATTCGCGACCGCAATCGGGCGCTGCTCAAGCTCGATTTCGGCAAGCTTCCGTCGAGGCATCCCTATTTGATGATGCTGCCTCAGAACCTGACCGAGCAGGTGTTCGCCGAACGGATTGCCGCCCTTGGCGGCGTGGTTCACCGCATGGTCGAGGCCAAGGCGGTCGTTCAGGGCGTTGACGGCGCGCGCGTGACGGTGGTCGAGAACGGCCTCGAGAAACTGATATCGGCGCGCTATGTCGTTGGTGCCGACGGCATGCACAGCCTGGTGCGTAAGTCGACCGGCATCGAGTTCGACGGCGCGGCCTATGACGCTTCGTTCGTACTCGCCGATGTTCGTCTCGACTGGCCGGTTGGGCCGACCGAAGTGTCGCTGTTCTTTGCACCAGCCGGGCTGGTGGTGGTGGCACCGCTTCCGGACGGATCATACCGGGTCGTCGCAACCATGGATGATGCGCCGGAAAAGCCCGAGGTCGCCGACATCCAGGCGCTGCTCGACAGCCGTGGACCGACCAAAAACAGAACCCGGGTGCTCGAGCTGTCGTGGAGTTCGCGTTTTCGCGTGCATCACCGCCTGGTCCGCTCGTACCGCAAGGACCGGTTGTTCCTCATGGGTGATGCCGCGCACGTGCACAGCCCGACGGGAGGGCAAGGCATGAACACCGGCATCATCGACGCGGTCGTGCTTGGTCAGTTGCTTGGCGACGTGGTCAACGGCGTGCGCCCGGAAGCGGAGCTCGACCTCTACGAAGCGCTGCGGCGTCCTGCGGCCCAAGAGGTGCTTGAATTGGCGGGCACGATGACCGAGATGGCGCTTACCCGCAGTCCGGTGAAGCGGTTCGTCCGCAATCTCGTGCTTTCCGTGCTGAACCTCAACCCATTCCTGAAGCGTCGCATCGCCTTGAAACTGTCAGGCCTCAGCCGGGCGCCGCTTGCCCGCCTGCCCGCACACCTTCGCGCGAGCCAGGTCCGATCGCCCAGACCAAGCCTGCAGCCGAACCAGGGCTGAAGTTTGTCGCCTGACAGCCGCGATTATCCGGGCCAGCGTCGATCTTGCCCGTACCGGCCGCTGGAGTGGCAGATCAATTATCGGCGAGGAGCCGACGCCTCAGGCGATATACTGACCGCCATTGGCTGATATGGTCGAGCCGGTGATGAAGCCGGCATCGTCGGAAGCGAGGAAGACGACGCAGCGTGCGATCTCTTCCGGTTCGCCGAGGCGGCCGACCGGGATCTGCGGAATGACACGCTCGTTGAGCACCTTTTCATCCATCGCCCTGACCATCTCGGTGGCGATGTAGCCGGGGCAGATGACATTGACGGTGATGCCGGCCCGCGCCCCTTCCTGTGCGAGCGCCTTGGTGAAGCCGATGTCGCCGGCCTTCGACGCCGAATAGTTGACCTGGCCGGCCTGTCCCTTCTGGCCGTTGATCGAGGAGATGGTGATGACGCGGCCGAACTTGCGGTCGCGCATGCCGCCCCACAGCGGGTGCGTCATGTTGAAGACGCCCGACAGGTTGGTATCGATGACCTCTTTCCACTGCTCGCGCGTCATCTTGTGGAACATGGCGTCGCGGGTGATGCCGGCATTGTTGACCAGAACGGAAACCGGGCCGAGATCGGCCTCGATCTGCTTGATGCCGGCGGCGCAGGCATCGTAGTCGGCGACCGACCATTTGTAGACCGGGATGCCGGTCATCGCGTTGAATTTTTGCGCCGCTTCGTCATTGCCGGCGTAATTCGCGGCAACCCTGTAGCCGGCGTTTTTCAGTCCGATTGAAATCGCGGCGCCAATACCGCGCGACCCGCCGGTGACGAGTGCTACCTTTGTCATGCTGTCCTCCCCTTTCTTAATTCGTGCGTGGCAGGCGGGGAACGCTCTAACGGCGATTGAGCCCCGTTCGCCACCGACTATTTCACGGCTTGCCTGGTGCATGAACCCCGAAAATCGAAATCGATTTTTCGGAAAGGATTATGCGCAAGCTCAAAGTGCTACAGCGTGCGCGTCCCAAGGGACGCGCGGCGCTGTAGCCTGTCTTCACAGCGCTTCCACGCACATAGCAACGCCCATGCCGCCGCCGATGCACAGCGTGGCGAGGCCTTTCCTGGCATTTCTGCGGCGCATCTCGTAGACCAGCGTGTTGAAGATGCGGGCCCCCGAGGCGCCGACCGGATGGCCGATGGCGATGGCGCCGCCATTGACGTTGACGATGGACGGGTCCCAGCCCATGTCCTTGTTGACGGCGCAGGCCTGCGCGGCGAAGGCCTCGTTGGCCTCGACCAGGTCGAGGTCGCCGACCGACCAGCCGGCCTTGGCCAGCGCCTTGCGCGAGGCGGGGATAGGCCCGGTGCCCATGATCTGCGGGTCGACGCCCGCGGTCGCCCAGGAAACGATGCGCACAAGCGGCGTGATGCCGCGTTTTGCGGCTTCGGCTTCGGTCATCAGCACCACGGCAGCGGCGCCATCGTTGATGCCGGAAGCATTGGCTGCGGTCACGGTGCCTTCCTTGTCGAAGGCGGGCTTGAGCTTGATCATCGCCTCGATCGTGGCGCCGTGGCGGATGTATTCGTCCTGGTCGACAATGGTGTCGCCCTTCTTGCCCTTGACGGTGAAGGCAACGATCTCGTCCTTGAATTTTCCGGCCTTCTGGGCGGCCTCGGCCTTGTTCTGCGAGCCGACGGCGAATGTGTCCTGGTCGTCGCGGGTAATCTGGAACTGCCGGGCAACGTTCTCCGCCGTATTGCCCATGTGGTAGCCGTAGAAGGCATCGGTCAGGCCGTCCTTGATCATGGTGTCGATCAGCTTGAAGTCGCCCATCTTGACGCCGCTGCGCAGGTGCTGCGCATGCGGCGCCATCGACATCGATTCCTGACCGCCGGCGACGATGATTTTTGCATCTCCTATAGCGATCTGCTGCATGCCAAGCGCGATGGCGCGCAGGCCCGAGCCGCAGAGCTGATTGAGGCCCCAGGCGGTCGCTTCCTGCGGCACGCCGGCCGCCATCGCCGCCTGCCGTGCCGGGTTTTGGCCTTGAGCCGCGGTCAGGATCTGGCCGAGGATCACCTCATCGACCTCCTTGCCGTCGACGCCGGCACGGGCGAGCGCTTCCTTGACGGCGACGGCGCCCAGTTCATGGGCCGGTGTGTTGGCAAAGGCGCCGTTGAAGGAACCGACGGGCGTGCGCGCCGCACTGGCGACGACAATGGCATTGGAAGCGGGCATGTTCTTCTCCAGACTTCAGGGGTCGAATTTGAGGCGCGGTTAGGGACTTTTCTTGCCCTTTCCGTGACCCAAGTCAAACCGGAAATGGGCATGCCGCCCATGCGCGGCAAGCAGGTTGCGCGTCGCCATGGAAACAGCCCGCCCGTTGCCGCGCAGCATATTTAGGCTGCCGTGCAGCATTAATCGATCCCGCACTGCACAAACCACTTGGAATTGTGACGCTTTTGCGCATATCCTTGAAAAGCGCAATCGTTACCGGCCGCTTACTCAAGTGCGCCGGTGTCCCGGGAGGATACTGATGGCCGCGAAAGACGAACCGATTATCATCAAGAAATATGCCAATCGCCGCCTCTACAACACCGGCACCAGCACTTATGTGACGCTCGAGGATCTTGCCGACATGGTCAAGAAGGGCGAGGAGTTCACCGTCCAGGACGCCAAAACCGGCGACGACATTACCCATCCTGTGCTGACCCAGATCATCTTCGAGCTGGAGAACAAGGATGGGCAGAACATGCTGCCGATCCCGTTCCTGCGCCAGTTGATCGCCTTTTACGGCGACCAGATGCAGATGATCGTGCCGAGCTTCCTCGAGCAGTCGATGATCGCCTTCTCAAAGGAGCAAGAACGCTTCCGCGAGCAGATGAAGGGTGCCTTGGGCAAGTCGCCGCTGGACATGATGAAGATCGCCACGCCGATCAAGGCGCTGGAAGAGCAGACGCGCCGCAACATGGAGATGTTCCAGAATGCCATGCGCCTGTTCACGCCCTTCCCACCCGCAGGCTCGAATGGTTCGTCTGCGCCGCCGGCAGAGCCGGCCAGGAAAGAAGGGTCGGAAAAACCCGATGACCTTCAGGAGTTGAAGGAACAGATCGCCGCCATGCAGCGCAAGCTCGACACCATGTCGTGATCACTGGCCGGACAAGGTCCGGCGGAAACCATCCTCTGCAGCCTTGTCAGAACATCTCCGCCTCGAATGAGGCAGAGATGCCATCCGGCCCACGCTATTTCGTCGTCACGGTCACCAGGGCGGTAACGGGTTTGCCGTCCACAAGGACGGGCTTGTGATGATCATCGGCAAGCAGGATGCCGATCACGTGCTTGCCGGCGGCATCCGGGCAATGGCCGAAACGAGCCTTGATAAGATCGCCGCCAAGGTCGCTATTCATGCTGTTGTATGGCCTGCCGGGGATGTTGCAACTGTCTCCGTCGGGATCGATCTTCATATGCACGTGGCCGCATTGGCTGTTGTCGCCGCATTTGCCTGCAGGAAGCAGCGTGAGGTTGCTCCTGACGATGACGCCTATCGCCTTTTCCGCATCATTGCCGAGCTCGATGACCGAACCGGCGGCCGGCCAAACAATTTCCAGGGTAGGCCGATCTTCGGCCTGGGCAGACCCGAGCAATAAGGAGAAAGCGAGGGCAGTCGTTGCGATGATGCGATGCATGGTAACCTCCGTTGTTGTGTAATCACCGATTACATATGAATCGCTCCGGAGCAAGAAAATAATCAGTGATTACATTTTGGCCTTGTGCTATTGGAAAGGCATGACCAGCACCACGGATTCCGGCGAAGCCGCCAACCCCAAGCGCTATCATCATGGCAATCTGGTCGAGGCTTTGATCGCTGCAACCGTGGAGATCATCGAAGAGCGCGGCGCGGAGCATGTGTCTGTGCGCGAGGCCGCAAAGCGTGCCGGCGTTTCGCCCGGCGCTCCATTCCGGCATTTTCGGTCGAAAACAGCACTGCTGACCGCAGTCGCCGAACAGGCCATGAGCCGGCTGACCGAGGCCGTTGCCGATGCGCAGTCAAAAGCCGACAGTGCAGATCCCATTGCGGCCTTCGAAGCAATCGGACAAGGCTATCTGGAATGGGCGATCAGCAATCCCACGCATTTCCAGATCATCAGTTCTCGAACGCTGATTGATTTCGACGCGTCGGACAATCTTCGTGATCAGAATGAAGCCATTCGCCGGAAGATGATCGACCTGCTGACCCAGGCGCAAAAAAAGGGTCGGCTTTCCCCGGACACCGACTTCGATCATCTGGTGCTTGCCGCACGTGCCTTTGTCTATGGGTTGGCGCGCATGGCGATTGATGGCCATTTTCCGGAGTGGCATCCGTCGGAGCAGCCGTCCCTCGCCGTGCGGAGGGCCCTGCGTCTTTTCATGAGCCAGATGACCATTTCCAAAACGCGGTCTTAGGAACACCCCAAAGAGGCTCCCCGGGATCCTGACGAAACTGTTTTCACAGGGCCTGTCAGGCGCACAACTTCGACTGAGGCCGGCCTCTTCATGACAAAAATTTCATGTCGTCGCCGATCCGTGCCGCTGTTCTTGCGCGGCACGAGACATATATGCTGCACTGCAATATGCTTCCGTTAGCACCTACCGAAGGATTCCGCCTTGCCCAGCAGAAAAACCGCCATCGTCACCGGGTCTACCTCGGGCATCGGTCTGGCCATCGCCCATGCGCTCGCGGCGGAAGGCTACAACGTCGTCGTCAATTCCTTTTCCGACACGGCCGACGACCGGGCCATCACCGATGCGATCGCCAAACATCACAAGGTGAAGGCCGCCTATATCAAGGCAGACATGTCGAAACCGGCCGAATGCCGGGCGCTGGTTGCGAAGGCAGCCGAAACCTTCGGTTCGGTCGACATACTGGTCAACAATGCCGGCATCCAGCATGTCGCGCCGGTGGAAGAATTTCCGATCGAGAAGTGGGATGCCATCATCGCCATCAATTTGTCGTCGGCCTTCCACACCATCGCCGCCGCCATCCCGCTGATGAGAGAAGCCGGCGGCGGCAGGATCGTCAACATCGCCTCGGCCCACGGGCTGGTCGCCTCGCCGTTCAAGTCGGCCTATGTCGCGGCCAAGCACGGCATCATGGGGCTGACCAAGACCGTCGCTTTGGAGCTGGCGCGCGACAAGATCACCTGCAACGCCATCTGCCCCGGCTATGTGCTGACGCCGCTGGTCGAGGCGCAGATCCCCGACCAGATGAAGGCGAACAAGATGGACCGCGACACGGTGGTCCGCGAGGTCATGCTCGAAAAGCAGCCGACCAAGGAATTCGTCACGGTCGAGCAGGTTGCCGCTGCCGCGGTGTTCCTGTGCTCGGATGCGGCAGCGCAGATCAACGGCACGCATATTTCGGTCGACGGCGGCTGGACCGCCCAGTGAATTTGGGCGCGCAAAACACATCTGGCCGACAAATCAAGGGCAACGCCATGACGACAAACGGCAAGGCGGAGGAGCCTAAGAAGATCAACGTCGCGCTGCAGGGCGGCGGCTCGCACGGCGCCTTTTCCTGGGGCGTGCTCGACCGGCTGCTTGAGGACGGACGGCTCGACATCGCGGCGGTTTCGGGCACCAGCGCCGGCGCCATGAACGCGGTGGCGCTGGCCGACGGCTTCGTCCGCGGCGGCGTCGAGGGCGCGCGGCGGAAACTCGACGATTTCTGGCGCGCAGTGGCGCTGAAGGGGCGGTTCAGCCCGGTGCAACGCATGCCGTGGGACGTGGCCTGGGGCAACTGGTCGATCGAGAATACGCCCGGCTATCTCTTTTTCGACACCATGTCGCGGGTGTTCTCGCCCTATGTCGCCAACCCGCTCGGCCTCAACCCGCTGCGCGACGTGATCGAGCAGGAGATCGATTTCGGCAATGTGCGCGCCTGCAAGTCGATGGAGTTGTTCATCTCCGCGACCAATGTCGAGACAGGGCAGTTGCGCGTCTTTTCCGATGGCGAGATCGACCTCGACACGGTGATGGCGTCGGCCTGCCTGCCGCAGCTGTTCCGCGCCGTCGAGATCAAGGGCGTGCCCTACTGGGACGGCGGCTATGGCGGCAATCCGGCGCTGTTCCCGTTCTTCAAGACGGCTGCCACCGAGGATGTGCTGTTGGTGCAGATCAATCCGGTGGTCCGCGAGGGGACGCCGAGGAGCGCCAACGAAATTCAGAACCGCATCGACGAGATTACCTTCAATGCCGGGCTGCTGCGTGAATTCCGTTCGATCGCCTTCGTCAAGGAACTGATCGCCGCCGGCCGGCTGCCGCATGGCGAATACCGCGACATCCGCATGCACCGGATCGATGCCGACGAGGCGTTCAAGGACCTGTCGGCGTCGTCCAAGGTCAATGCCGAATGGGCGTTCCTGACCTATCTGCGCGACCTTGGCCGCACCGCCGCCAGCGACTGGCTGGAGGAGAATTACGACGCCGTCGGCAAGCGGCCGACGCTTGATCTCTCAGGCGAGCTCGACGACGGCTTCAAGCCGGTGCGTGGTCCGGCACCGGGCCGGCGGGTCAAGGAGTTCCTCGCGGCACGCAAGAAGCCGGAGGCGGCGCGCCGCCAAGCCTGAGGCATTTGGAGACGTCAGCCTTTTTTCAAGGCTAGATCGATCACCCTGATCAGTGCGGCCGCCGCTTGCCGCTGTTCGTCAGGATCGCTGATGCGCGTCTTCATGCCTTCCAGCCCGTCGAGCAGCATGTCGGCCAGCAATTTTGCCGACAGGCCCTTGGCGGTGAGATCGACGCCATTTCCGACGGCCTCGTCCTCGATTGCCGTGGCGACATGCTCGACAAGACCGCCGCGCCAGCATCCGACCAGATCCGCCACACTCGACTTCATGTCGAGGAGTTCGGCGCCGTGCGGCGAGGCGTGGACGGTGCGCATCATCGAGATCAGCGCTTCGTCGATGGCTCGCGTCATGCGCTCGGCGAAGGCGCCGTCGCCGGCAAGCGCCGTTTTCGCCTTCTCGATCGAACGGCCGAGCAGCATCATGGCGATGGCGCGGTAGATGTCGGTCTTGTTCTTGAACTGGAGATAGAGCGCCGGCCGCGACATATCGGCGGCACGCGCAATGTCGTCCATGGTGGTGCGGGCGAAACCATAGGCCAAAAACACCTTCATCGCGCCGTCGAGGATACGGGCGCGTTTGGGGTCTATGTCGGCGATGTCTTCGATCTCGATCATGGTGCAACTTTATCCTGCAAAAGCTCTGTTGACAAAATAACAAAATTTGTCAAGATGTTTGAGGGGCGAAGCGAGCGCTTCTCCCTTGGGCTGTGGACGACAACGAAGGGTATCCCCATGCGCCTCACCGTCGACGGGCAGGCATTCGATATCAATGCCGATCCCGAAATGCCGCTGCTGTGGGCGCTGCGGGATCTCATGGGCAAGACCGGGCCGAAGTTCGGCTGCGGCATTGCCGCCTGCGGCGCCTGCACGGTGCATGTCGACGGCCAGCCCGTGCGCTCCTGTTCATTGCCGGTCGGTGAGGTCACCGGCGCGGTCATCACGATCGAAGGCATCGGCACCGAAGGCAGACTGCATCCGGTACAGCAGGCATGGCTGGAAGAGCAGGTCGCTCAGTGCGGCTACTGCCAGGCCGGCCAGATCATGAGCGCGGTGGCGCTGCTCGACGAGGTTGCCGACCCGACCGATGCCGACATCGACAATGCTATGGGCGGCAATCTCTGCCGCTGCGGCACCTACCCGAAGATCCGCGCGGCGATCAGACGAGCGGTCGTCCTCAAGACGGCGGGGATCTGACCATGGCCAGTGTCGGAAAGATCGCCCGCCGCACGTTTCTCATCGGCGCGGCTGCCATCGCAGGCGGCGTCGCCGTCGGTTATTATTACTACCGCAAACCTTATCCGAACCCGCTGGAAGGCGATCTCGTCGCTGATGAAGCGACCTTCAATCCCTATGTGAAGATCGGCGCCGACAACACCATCATCATCGTCGCGCCGCGCGCCGAGATGGGCCAAGGCATCTCGACGACGCTCGCCGCCATGGTTGCCGAAGAGCTCGATGTCGGGCTCGACCAGGTCAAGGTCGAGCACGGCCCGGCCTCCTACGCTTATTACAACTCAGCGATCCTGGAAGAGGGCGGTCCGTTCGCCTTCTTCGACGAAAGCATGACCGCGGAAGTAGTGCGCGCCGGCATGGGCGTGGTCGGAAAATTCCTCGCCCTCCAAGGCACCGGCGGCTCGGCCTCGACGCGCGACGGTTTCCTGAAGATGCGGCAGGCAGGTGCCGCCGCGCGGCAGATGCTGATTGCAGCGGCCGCGCAAAAGCTCGGCATAGCCGCCGCCGATCTGGAAACGGCCAATGGCAGGGTCCTGCACAAGGCATCGGGCAAGTCGCTGACCTATGGCGCTGTCGCCGCGACCGCTGCGACGATGGCGCCGCCCGCGGAAGTGCGGCTCAAGGACAAAGCCGATTGGAAGCTGCTCGGCAAACCGCAGAAGCGCATCGACATGCTGGCTAAGGTCACCGGGGCGCCGATCTTCGGCATCGACGTGACGTTGCCGGACATGCTGTACGGGACGATCAAGATGAGCCCGCGCTTCTGGGCCAAGCCGGTCAAGGCGGACCTCTCCAAGGCCGGCAAAATGCCGGGCGTGATCAAGATCGTGCCGATCGAAACGAATTACGGCCACGGCTTCGGCATTATCGCCGAAAACACCTGGGCGGCATTCAAGGCGGCGGAGGCGATCGACGCTGAATGGGCGGATCCCGAATATCCGTTGGACAGCGCCGCGATTTCCGACGTGCTGAAGCAGGCGCTTGGGACCAAAGGCTCGGTGATGCGCGACGATGGCGATGTCGATACCGCCTTCGCCGACGCGCCGCGCGAAAGAATAGTCGAGGCCGACTACGCGGTGCCCTATCTGGCACATGCGACGATGGAGCCGATGAACGCCACGGCGCGGTTGAAGGACGGCGTCCTCGACATCTGGTGCGGCAACCAGGCGCCGACCTTGGTGCGCCAGCTTTGCGCCAGTGTTGTCGGCATCGAGCAGGACAAGGTCAACGTCCACACCACATTCATGGGCGGCGGTTTCGGTCGACGTGTCGAGGTGGATTATGCGCTCTGTGCCGCGCTGATGGCGAAGGAGACCGCAGGCCGGCCGATCAAGGTGATCTGGACGCGCGAGGAGGACATGCGCCACGACGCGTACCGGCCAGCCGCGATCGGCAAATTCCAGGCGCGGCTTGGCGGCGACGGCATGCCGGTCGCCGTCGACATGACAATCGCCTCGCCATCGCTGATAGCCAGCACCTTGCGCCGGCTGTTTCCCTCGATATCGCCGCTCGGCCCCGACAAGTCGATCGTCGACGGAGCCCATAACCAGCCCTATACGATCCCGAACTACCGGGTGACTGGCGTCGCCGCACCCGTCTCGATCCCTGTCGGCTCCTGGCGATCGGTCGGCAGTTCAATCAACGGCTTCTTCCATGAAGGATTTCTGGACGAGATCGCCGTCGCCGGGAAAACCGATCCGGTCGAACTGCGCAAGAAGCTGATGGCTGCCTATCCGGCAGCGGTGAAGGTGGTCGAGAAGGTCGCCGAAATGGCAAAATGGGGCGAGGCGCTGCCCGCCGGCAAGGCCAAGGGCATGGCGTTCACGCTGTCCTTCGGCAGTTGGGTGGGCGAGATCGTCCAGGTCGCCGACACGCCGGCCGGAATCCGCATTGAGAAGGTGTGGATCGCCGCCGATGTCGGCACCGCACTCGATCCCGGCATCATCGAGGCGCAGCTCATCTCCGCCGCCATCTATGGCCTGTCGGCGGCGATGGCTCAGGAAATCAGCTTTGCCGACGGCATGGTCGAACAGTCGAATTTTCACGACTACGATGCCATGCGCATCTCCCAGTGTCCGGCGTTCGAAGTCGCAATACTGGAGAATTTTCACAAGATGGGCGGCGTCGGCGAGGTCGGCACGCCGCCGGCGGCACCGGCACTCGCCAACGCCATCTTCGCACTGACCGGCAAGCGCATCCGGACACTGCCCATGTCGAGGGAGGTGACCTTCGCATGAAACTGGTTTCCATCATGCTGACAGCTGCTGCCACGCTGTTTCGATGGCGCCTTTCCCAACGGCACCGGAAAGCCGAACACAGAACCGATGATGGTCGACGCAACCAAGGGTTTGCCCGAGGAATGCGGTCTACACGGTACTCTTGCATCCGCGTTGCGCCGAGTGCGATGTCGCAGACGAGCGGCCGCGCTGGTCCGGCGCGCCTCATGGCGGCGAGCGCGTCCTGCCCAGCGAAGTAATAACCCATCAACTTTTCTGACTATATTGCGGTGCAACTTTGATGTAGAAGCTCGTTCGTCGATCACGGCAAGTTGAACACGGCCTTGCGCGCACCCATATCGGCGACGCGCCGAGTTAGAAGACGCGGCCTGGCCGATTCCCGCGCACTGGAAAAACGATGATGCCGAAATACAGGTTTCACAAGCTTGCAGCCATTGTTGTGCTTGTCGGGTTCGCTGCCTGGATGGTGACGGGCGAGTTCTCGTCCGTCGGGAGCGCGTCTGCCGACAACAAGCCCAAGGCAGGCGAAGTCGAGCAGCCAAACACGGCTGACGCGGGTAAGCCCAAGCCCACTGAGGCAGAACAGCCAAAGGCAGCGTTACGCACCGTCGCGGTCATAACCCCGCCGCGGCGCACCTATGCGCGCGCCATCCGGATTTCCGGACTGACCGAAGCCGATAAGCGCGCGGTCCTGGCGACGCGTGTCGCCGGCGTCATCGACAAGCTGCCGGTCAAGCAGGGACAGCGCGTCAAGACCGGCGACCTCGTGCTGATGTTGGCAGCCGAGGAAAAGCTTTCGGCGGTCAGCAACGCCAAGCAGCTTTTGGTTCAGCGTCAGGCCGAACTCGATGCAGCGTTGCGGCTGATGAAAACCGGCAATCTGCCCAAGCTGCAGCTCGACACGGCCCGCTCCAACCTGACGCTGGCCCAGTCGCACCTGGAAGCCGCGCAGGCCGAGCTCGACCGCAACGAGGTGAAGGCGCCGTTCGACGGCGTCATCGACCGGGTGCCGGTGGAGCTTGGCAGTTCGGTGATGCAGGGCGGCGAGGTGGCGACCATTCTGAAGCTCGATCCGGTGATTGCCCGCGGCGAGGTCAGCGAACGTGATCTCGGCTATCTGAAGATCGGCGACAAGGCGAATGTACGGTTGGTCAGCGGCCAGACCGTCGAGGGCACCGTGCGCTATATCAGCCGCGACGCCTCCTCCGCCACCCGCACCTTCCGCGTCGAGATCGCGATCCCCAATCCCGAGGGCACCATTCCGGCCGGGATGACGGCCGAGATCGCGCTGAGCGCGCAGCCGACCGACGCCGTCATGCTGCCGCGCTCGGTGGTGACACTCGGCGACAAGGGCGACCTCGGCATTCGCGCCGTCGACAAGGACGACAAGGTCGTGTTCTTCCCGATCGACCTCGTCGACGACACGCCAACCGGCCTGGTGCTCGGCGGCATCCCTGCCGATGCGCGCATCATCGTCGCCGGCCAGGAACTGGTGAAAGAAGGCGAAGTGATCAAGCCGGTCGAGGCCGACCAGGCGACCATCCAGAAGCTGTTGGGCGAAGCGACGGCCGGGACGCAATAATCATGGATATCGTCAAGCTCGCAATCAACAATGCCCGGCTGACCATTTCGGTCCTGATCTTCCTCATCCTTGCGGGTGCGGTCGCCTATCAGTCGACGCCGAAGGAAGCGGAACCCGACGTTCCGATTCCGATGATGTATGTCAGCCTGATCTATCAGGGCATCTCGCCTGAGGATTCGGAACGCCTTCTGCTGCGGCCGATGGAAGCCAAGCTGAAGAGCCTCAAGGGCCTCAAGGAGATGCGCTCGGCCGCCTTCCAGGGCGGCGGCTATGTGCTGGTCGAATTCCAGCCGCAGACGGATCTGGCGACGGCGCTGCAGGACACACGCAGCAAGGTCCAGGACGGCAAGGCCGACCTGCCGCAGGCAGCCGAGGAGCCTGTGGTTACCGAAGTCAACATCTCCGAGTTCCCCGTCATGGTCGTGACGCTGTCGGGCGAGGTGCCCGAGCGCGTGCTCACGGCGGCGGCGCGCGAGTTGCGCGACCGCATCGAGGAGGTGCCCGGCGTGCTGGAAGGCACGCTGCAAGGTGCCCGCGACGACCTCGTCGAAGTCGTCATCGATCCGATGAAACTATCTTCCTACGGGCTTCAGCTCGAGCTGCTGATCGGTGCGGTCGGCGATTCGAACAGTCTTGTCGCTGCCGGCAACATCGAAGGGTCCGAAGGCAAATACGCGATCAAGGTGCCTTCGCTGATCGAGACGCCGGAGGACGTGGCGGCGCTTCCGATCGTCGCCGGCCCCAATGCCGTGGTGCAGGCCAAGGATATCGCCACCGTCCGCTCCACCTTCAAGGACGCCGAGACGGTGACCCGTCTCGACGGCAAGCCGGCAATCGCCATCGAGGTGAAGAAGCGCATCGGCTCCAACCTGATCGACACGATTGCCAAGGTCAGGGAGGTGTCCGACGCCTTCATAAAGACCATGCCGGAAGGCATGCACGTTACCTACACGCAGGACAAGTCGGTCTTCGTCAACCAGTTGCTCGGCGATCTGCAGAACCACGTCATGATCGCCGTGATCCTGGTGTTCATCGTCATTCTCTATGCACTGTCGGGCCGTGCCTCGGTGCTGATTGGCCTCGCCATTCCATCGTCTTTCCTGATCGGCATCCTGCTGTTGGCCATGATGGGCTACACGATCAACATGATCGTGCTGTTCAGCCTCATCCTGGCTGTCGGCATGCTGGTCGACGATGCCATTATCGTCACCGAATTCGCCGAGCGGCGCATGAGCGAGGGGATGCCGAAGGCAGAGGCCTTCGAGCTTGCCGCCAAGCGCATGGCCGGTCCGGTCATCGCCGCGACGATGACGCGCATCGCCGCCTTTTCGCCTCTGCTGTTCTGGCCAGGCATCATCGGCGACTTCATGAAATACATGCCGATCACGCTGATCGTCACACTTTCGGCCTCGATGCTCTATGCGCTGGTCTTTGCGCCGACGCTGGGCGCCTTGTTCGCCAAGGCGCCGCCCCATGACGAGGACGACAACCGTGATGGCTGGTACATGGCCGTGGTCAAGCAGGCGGTGCGCTTTCCCGTCACCGTGCTTCTGCTCACCGTCGCGCTTTTGTTCGGTGTCGGCTTTGCCTATTCGAAATACGGCGCCGGCGTCGAGTTCTTCCCGAATGTCGAGCCTGACTACGGCCTGCTCTATGTGCACGCCCGCGGCAACCTTTCGCTCGCCGAAATGGATGCCGCCACAAAGATCGCCGAGGACCGGCTTCTCGGCTGGCCAGGCGTGAAGTCGGTCTATACCCGTGTCGGCAAGACGCAAGGCGGTGGCCAGGACATACCTGAAGACGTGGTCGGGGTGATCCAATACGAATTCGTCGACTGGCGCGAGCGCAAATCGGCGAATGCGATCCTGGACGAACTGCGCGGCGTCATGGCCGGCATTCCCGGCGTCGACGTCGAGGTTCGCGTGCCCGAGGCCGGCCCGCCCACCGGCAAGCCGATCCAGATCAGGCTTTCGGCCGTCGATCCGAAAGGTCTCGACGACAAGGCGCGCGCGGTCGCCGCCCGCATTGCCAAGGTGTCCGGTGTGATTGACATTTCCGACGGCCTGCCGCCGCCCGGCGTCGACTGGGCGCTTGAGGTCGATCGCGCCAAGGCGGCACAATACGGCATCAGCCCGACCTCGGTCGGAACGGTGGTGCAATTGGTGACGAATGGGCTGAAGCTCAGTGAATATCGGCCAGCCGGTGCTGACGACGCCGTCGACATCAGGCTGCGTCTGCCCGAGGACCGGCGCACACTGTCGGCGCTCGACGATCTCAGGGTGCAGACCTCGCAAGGCTCGGTGCCGATCTCGAATTTCGTCGTGCGCAAGCCGGAGCCGACCGTCGGCATCCTCAACCGCATCGACGGCGCGCGCACGGTGGTCATCCAGGCCAATGTCGCCGCCGGCGAACAGGTCGCTGCTGTCCAGCAGCAGGTCACCCAGGCCGTCGCCGACATGGACCTCGGCAGCGGCATACGCTGGAAGCTCGCAGGCTCGAACGAGGACAGCGCGGAGGCCAGCGCCTTCCTCAGCAAAGCCTTCGGTGCTGCGATCTTCTTGATCTTCATCGTGCTTCTGGCGCAGTTCAACAAGTTCACCAGCGTCTGGCTGGTGCTGTCCTGCGTGGTCATGGCGACGGTCGGCGTGTTCCTGGGACTTCTGATAACAGGGGAGACCTTCGGCATCGTCATGTCGGGCATCGGCGTCATCGCGCTGGCCGGCGTGGTGGTGAACAACAACATCGTGCTGATCGACACCTATGACCGGCTGCGGGAAGAGGGCTGGGATAAGGTCGAAGCGGTTCTGCAGACGTGCCGCGAACGCGCGCGCCCCGTCGTGCTGACGGCGGTGTCGGCGATTCTCGGCGTGTTGCCGATCGCCTTCGGCCTCGGCCTCGAAATCTTCCATCACGAGACGACGATCAACGCGCCGTCGACGCAATGGTGGATTTCACTGTCCTCGGCGATCGTCTTCGGCCTGTCGTTCGCCACCGTGCTGACGCTGGTGGTAACGCCGTCGATGCTGATGGTGTTCACTCGGGCCAAGGTCAAGCCCGGCGCACGGCGCGGCTGGCTCAGCCGCTTGTTCGGGCGCGGCAAGGGTGCGATCTCGCCGGAGGAGTCGACACCAGAGCTGGACGCCGAACCGGCGATCGCCTTCCCGAAGGCCGCCGAATAGGCCGATTTTGCTTGGAGTGCCGCGCGTCCATTGGACGCTCAAAGAAGAGGCCGCTCGGGAACAACCGGGCGGCCTTTAGCATTGTAGCGGTATAGTAGCACCTCATGGCGAGGAATCTCTCATGACGCTCAGCACCATTCTCATCATTATTTTGATCCTCATCCTGATCGGCGCAGTGCCGACGTGGCCGCATTCGCGATCCTGGGGCTATGGCCCTTCCGGTATCGTCGGCGTCATTCTGATCGTGCTGCTGGTGCTGCTGTTGATGGGCAGGATCTGAAGCCTTGTGCGTACGGCAAGCCGCGGAGGCCTATCGGCCGCCGCTGCTTCTCCTGATCAGGCATCTTCTGTCAGGCGGCGATCCGGTTGCCTCCTGCACCGGCGGTTGGAATGCCGATGTCGTTCAGGGCATCCGCGATGGCTTTATCCAGCTCCGTATGCGGGATCGTGCCAATGATGCCTTCCAGCCTTGCCGAGGTTAGCTGGTGTGGCTCGAAGCGGAGATAGGACATCGAGACGAGCTCGCGCCACATCGCCACGAACGGGCTGCCGGCGCGCAGCACCCACCACGGCATCGACGTTAGTTTCAGCGTGCGCCCCAGGGCCTGTTCCGCGGCCGCTTTGATCTCCAGATCGGTGACGGCGTGGCCCGGAAAGTTCAGCGCCTCGTAGGAGCCGAGCTTGTTGAGGTTTTCGGTCAATCCGACGAAAGCCTTGGCCAGGTCTGGCAGATAGGCCCATTCATGCACGAGATCGGCCGGTCCGGGGGCCGTATAGACACCCTTGTCCATCTTGGCGGCCACAATCAAATCGAACCACGAGCCGGTGCCGGTGCCACCAAAAAAGTCGCCGGCGCGCAGCAGAATGGTCCGCACGCGGCCCGCTTCAGCCTCGCGGCGAAAGAGGCCTTCCATGGCGACGCGGATGCGGCCCTTTTCGGTCGTCGGGAGAAATGGCGTGTCTTCGGTGATCACCGCCGGCATCGGCGAGCCGTAATTGTAAACGTTGCCTGGAGCGAGGTGCAATGCGTCGTTCGCCCGGCACGCGGCCATGACGTTCTCCGCCATCGGCAGGCACTTGCCCCAGTCGGTGTAGATCGGGTTGAGGCCGTTGAAGATGATGTCGACGCCTTCGGTGGCGCGGATAAGCGCTTCGCGATCAAGGCCATCGCCGGCGACGGCCGTGGCGCCGGTGAGCTCTGCCGGTATCCTGCCGCTGCGGGTGATGGCGCGGACATCGTAGCCAGCGTCGATAAAGGCCTTGGCCACCACGCGGCCGAGCCGGCCATTGGCACCCAGAATTGCGATCTTGGTCATTTTTCGTCTCCGTGTTTGCGTTACGTTCACAATATGATCTGCTCGCAAACGAATGGAAATTGACTGAATTTGGAGATCTGATATTCAGTTCTGAATGGAAATCGACTGGAACCTAATCAAGAGTTTCGTCACCGTGGCGGAAACCGGCAGCCTGTCTGCTGCCGCGCGCAAGCTGGCTGCAAGCCAGCCGACGCTCGGCCGCCATATCGCCGAGCTGGAGCAGGCGCTCGGCGTCACCCTGTTCCGGCGCGGGCGGCGCGGCTATGCGCTGACCGAAGCCGGTAGCACGCTCTATGAACGCGGCCGAGCGGTAAGCGAGCAGGCGAGCGCCTTTTCGCTTTTGGCACTGGGATCGGTCGAGGCGATCGAGGGCACGGTGCGGATTGCCGCCAGCGAGGTGGTGGCGGCCTATGTCCTGCCCGAGATGACGGCGCGGCTGGGTGCCGAGGAGCCCTGCATCGAGGTCGAGATTGTCGCGTCGAACCAGGTTGAGAACCTTTTGCGCCGCGATGCCGATATCGCCATCCGCATGGTCAAGCCGGCGCAGAACGAGCTGGTGGCGCGCAAGGTGACCGACATTCCGCTCCGCGCCTGCGCGGCAAAATCCTATCTCGACCGACGCGGTCGTCCGCTCAAGCCCGGCGATCTCGTCGGCCACGAGCTGATCGGCTTCGACCGCAGCGACGAGATCATTCGCGGCTTTGCGCAGTTTGGCGTCCCGCTCACCCGCAATGCCTTCCGCTTCAGGACCGACAACCAGATTGTGCTGTGGGAGGCGGTGCGGGCGGGAAACGGTATCGGTTTTGGCCAAGAACCGCTGGCCGACCGCGATCCGTTGGTGGAGACATTGCTGCCGGGCCTCGCGCTGCCGACGCTGCCGGTATGGCTAGCCATGCACCGCGACGTGCGCACCAGCGTGCGCATCCGCCGTGTCGCGGATTTTCTTTATGAGGAGTTGAAGCGCTATTCGGCTGGTGCTGCGTCGGGAGCGAATTCGGCGCGGTGAGCGAGCCCGGCCATCAAAAATACGACGACCAGCAGCCCCGACAAAGCGACGAAGATCGGACCGAAGCTTGAGTGCTCGGCGATGAAGCCGATTGCCGACGGCGCCACCAGAATGCCGGAATAGCCCATTGTGGTGACGACGCTCATGCCGGTGCCGGACGACATGCCTTCCTGGTTGCCGCCGGCCGAAAACAGGATCGGCACCATATTGGCGATGCCGAAGCCGCAGAAGGCAAAAGCCGCGATGGCGAGCCAGGGCGAGGGCGCCAGCCCGGCCACCAGCATGCCGGCAGCGGCGACAAGGGCCGAAACGCGCAGTGTCGTCACCGCACCGAAGCGGTTGCGGACGCCGTCGCCAAAGAAACGCATCACGGCCATGATGCCGGAAAAGGCCGCGTAGGCAAGGCCAGCGATGGCAAGATCGGCGCCGAGTTCCTGCTGCAGATACAGCGCCGCCCAGTCGAGCACCGCGCCCTCGGAGATCATCGTCATCAGCGCCATCAGCCCGACCAGATAGACCAGCGGATTTCCGGGCAGGGCAAATTTGCGCTGCCCGGTGCCCCTTGATGGTCCTCGGAGCGGCTTGTCCTCGGCGATCAGATAGCGGACTGCCACTGCAATCAGGGCGAAAGCGAACGCCGTCACTACGATCGCATGGGCGAGATGACCATAGTTCTGGATGGCGAACCCGCCGAGAGCGCCGCCGGCGAAACCGCCAAGGCTCCAGAAGCCGTGGGAGGACGACATGATGGCGCGGGACAACCGCCGTTCCACCACCACCGCATTGGCATTCATGGCGACATCCATGCCGCCGATCGAACCGCCGAAGATGAACATGGCGATGGCCGCAAGCGGCACATTGGGCGCGAGCGCCACAACCAGCAGGCCGAAGCTTCCGATGAGACCGAACCAGCGCAGCACGGTGCGCGACCCATGCCTGGAGATCAGGTGGCCGCACCAGGTCATCGCCGTGACCGCGCCGGCGCCGAACAGCAGGATCAACAGGCCGAGCGTGAACTTCGAGATGTCGAGCCGGGTCAGGAACACCGGGATCTGCGGCGCCCAGGCGCCGGTCAGAAAGCCGTTGGCCAGGAACATGGCCGCCACGGCCCATCGTCCACGAATGGCGGTCTGCATGATTTTTTGCGCGTGCATCGCGTAGAATCCGGTCTGAAAATGGCCTCGCGAGGCAAATTAGATCGATTCAATTTCCAGTCAAGCGCTCAGGGCTGAAAGTGCTTGGGCCAAGCCAAAAGCTTCCTTCATGGACCTCTCGTTCCCTCGCGTCGGCGAACCATCTCGGCGATCCACATCGGTGCGTAAGGTGGCGTGCAGCCGGGTGATGCAGGATAGTCGATGAAGACAGCGAGCCGTTCGCCAATCCCGATTGCTCGCGTTCGAAGTTTCGGGTGGTGAATGCCGATCTCGGCGAGGCAGTGGTTCATTGCCCATTGTTTCTGAGCAGGCGCCTTCCTCAGCTCCTTCTCAATCTGGTCGAGCAGGGCATCGAGATCGAGGCCCTCGGCGTTCCTGACGACCCTTTCGGTCGTCAGGCTCCAGCCTGCTCGACCGACAAGGTCGTCGCCGTCCTTCCAGCCCAGACGAAGTTCTTCGGCGTGGCGACCGGGCTTCACCACGTTCACGATGAACCAATCGAGCAGCTTGGGAGAGCGGATGTCGCTTATCATCGTGTCGAGCTCGGCCGCAGAGAAGGCCTTCGGCCTGCACACCAGGGTCGCGACAAGGCGCGCGGCGGTATCGCCTGTAGCCCAGAGCTGAAGTGCGAGGTCATGCTGGGTCTTCAATCGCTTGGCGAGAGCGCGAAGATGGGTGAGGTTCACACCGTGATCGTCGCCACGGCGTTCATTGGCCTCGCGCATCTTCGGATCTTCGAGCGCGGCGAGCTCGCGCAAGACGTCCTTGACTGTTGACATGATGCTCTCCTCCCTTCGCAGCGTTCCTCTCGCTTTGCGCTGACCGGCTCGGGCCGAACTCGGTCGTTCAGCGATCCTAATGATCTCTGGGGCGTCTTGCCTCGAACTCCGCCTTCTTGGCATCGGAGGCGTCAAGCTGGTTGAGCGTCTGCCATTCGGCATAGGGCATGCCGTAGATGATCTCGCGCGACTGGTCCTTGCTGAGATCGACGCCCTCGGCCTCGGCGGCGTCGCGATACCAGTTGGAGAGGCAGTTGCGGCAGAAGCCAGCGAGGTTCATCAGGTCGATGTTCTGCACGTCCGTGCGTTCGCGCAGATGCGCAACCAGCCGGCGGAAGGCGGCGGCTTCGAAATCGCGTTTTTGCTCGTCGCTGAGTTCGGTCATGTGTTCTTGGCCTCCTCGGGCTCTCCTTACAGCGGCCCGGTGCGCGAGCCGAATCGTTTGACCTGATGTATATCGGGACGGCTGTTTATCGCGTCAACGATCGGCGCCAGCCGTTCGGCCCAGGCGCCTGCATTCTTCCGATCGGCGATCAGATCCTGGCGGATTTCGATCAGCGCATGAGCAAAGCCGTTGACGATGGCATGCCTGAACATGGTGTCGCCACGTAGCGCGCCGTCATAAGGCTCGTTATCGCCGACGACGAGGTCTTTGTCGGCGGCCAGCATATCGATCAGCGGTCGCGCCACTCGGTCGTCGCGATCCCACAAGATACCGACATGCCAGGGGCGCACGAAGCCCTGCATGAACTGGGTGAAGGAATGTACCGAAAAGATGAAGGGCGCACTCGCGGAAGCCTGGGCCACCGAGGCGATCATTGCGCCGACCGCATCGTGATAGGGCCGGTAGAAGCGATCGATCCGCCTTTCACGTTCTTCCGGGGCGAGCGGATAATTTCCCGAAATGACGGTGCCGTCATAGAGTTGGCGGATCAGCGTAGGATCGTCCTCGCCGCGATTGGGGTCGATCAGAAGCCGCGAAAAGTTGGCGAGCACCGCCGGCACGCCGAGCAAAACGGCCAGCTCGCGCGTCACTGTCTCGACACCGATGTCGTAGGCGATATGGCGGTCGAATTCCGCCGCCGGCAGGCCGAGGCTGCCATAGTCCTCCGGCAGGTCGCGACGAGCGTGATCGGCCAGGAGCACGATGCCTCTCTTACGGTCGCCTTCGACGATGTCGAAAGGCGCGAAAACTGTGGATCGGGTCATTGGCGGGAAATGGTCTGTTCGCTGGCTTCCGGGGAGGGTGGTATCGTCATTCCACGAAGAGGACGCGTGCGCAATGCCGTCGTTTGGCCACGGTTTCTACGGAAATCTGGCGGAAGGTGACAGACCATGCGCCGGAGCCTTTCTAAATCGATTGGAATTGAGCAAAAGGGCGCGTTGACATGCGCCCGGACTTTTCCGAAAAGGGGCGTTGAGAGATGCAAATGTGGTTCTTGAAGGGTTTCAGGATGGGTTCCGCCGGCAAGTCGCGCGTGCGCTACGGCTTCGCCATGCCGCTCCTGACCCTTGCCGTGGGCCTCGCCGCGATGGTTGCTGCCTCGCCCGCGCGCGCCGATTTCCGTGTCTGCAACGCCACGCAGAATCTGGTCGGCGTCGGCATCGGCTATCGCGCCAAGGCCGGCTGGATCACCGAGGGCTGGTGGCATATCGAGGGATCGAGCTGCAAGACGTTGATCGAAGGGCCGCTGTCATCAAGGTTTTACTATCTTTATGCAGAAGACGCCGAGCGTGGCGGGCGCTGGGATGGCCCGATCAACATGTGCGTGGCTGAAAAAGAGTTCAAGATCGCCGGCGTTGCCGATTGCGTCGCTCGGGGCTTCCAGCGCGCCGGATTCCAGGAATATGACACGGGCGAGCAGGCAAGCTGGATGGTCCAGCTGACCGATGACCCCGCAACGGGGGGCGCTCCAGCCGCCCCGGGAACAAACAGTCAATGAGACGCAGCCGCAAGGTCAAGATACTCGCCACCATCGGTCCGGCCTCCTCCTCCGAGGACATGCTGAAGAAGCTCTTCGAAGCCGGCGCCGACGTGTTTCGCATCAATATGAGCCACACCGATCATGAATTGATGCGCACACTTGTCGGTCGCATCCGCAACGTCGAGAAAGCGGTCGGCCGGCCGATCGGCATTCTCGCCGACCTGCAGGGGCCCAAGCTGCGGGTCGGCAAATTCGCCAACGGCAAGGAGGCGCTGACACTCGGCCAGACGTTCACGCTCGACGACAATCCCGAGCCCGGCAATTCGACCAGGGTCTATCTGCCCCACCCCGAAATCCTGAGATCGGTCGAGGCCGGTCACCGCCTTTTGATCGATGACGGCAAGCTCGAGCTGAAGGCGGTGAGAAGCGACGGCAAGGCGATCGTCTGCACCGTCGTCGCCGGCACCACCATCTCCGACAAGAAGGGCGTCAGCCTGCCCGACACCGACCTACCGGTCGGCGCGCTGACCGAAAAGGACCGCAGGGACCTGGATGCGGTGCTGGCCACCGGCGTCGACTGGGTGGCGCTGTCGTTCGTGCAGCGTCCGGAGGATCTGGCGGAAGCGCGCAAGATCGCGCGCGGCCGGGCACTCATCATGGCCAAGATCGAAAAGCCGCAAGCCGTCGCCCGGCTGGCCGAGATCATCGAACTTTCGGACGCACTGATGGTTGCTCGCGGCGATCTCGGCGTTGAAATGCCGCTCGAAGCCGTGCCCGGCATCCAGAAGCAGATCACCCGCGCCGCGCGCCGCGCCGGCAAGCCGGTGGTGATCGCCACGCAGATGCTGGAATCGATGATCACCGCGCCAGTGCCGACCCGCGCCGAAGTGTCGGACGTCTCGATCGCCGTGTTCGAAGGCGCCGACGCCATCATGCTTTCGGCCGAATCCGCGGCCGGCTCCTACCCGGTCGAGGCGGTGGCGATGATGAACCGCATCGCCAGCAAGGTCGAAACCGACCCGACCTATGCCGGCATCATCAATGCACAGCGCTCGGAGCCTGAAGCGACCGGCGCCGACGCCATCTCGCTCGCCGCCCGCGAAATCGCCGAGACGCTGAAACTGTCGGCGATCATCAGCTATACGGCGTCGGGCACGACCGGCCTGCGCGCCGCGCGCGAGCGGCCGCAGGTGCCGATCGTCGCGCTGTCGCCGATTGTCAACACGGCGCGGCGGCTGTCGCTTTTGTGGGGCACGCATTGTGTCGTCTCGCCCGATGCCATCGACCTCGACGACATGGTCGACCGCGCTTGCCGCATCGCTTTGGACGAAGGGTTCGGCAAGCCGGGCGACCGGGTCATCATCACGGCCGGCGTGCCGCTGAGGACGCCGGGCTCCACCAACATGCTGCGCATCGCCTATGTCGGTTCAGACGCCCAGATCAGGCGCTAGAGCAAATCACCCAAAGATGCGCAGCGATTTGGGTAAAAACAAAGACTTAAAGCGCGTCGCAAGAATCCATTCAAACGCGACGGCTTTAGGCCGCTCACGCCGAATTCACCAAGCTGAAGCCTCGCCTCGATGGGACTGGGAGCGTAGCGACTTATTGCCGATCAAGAAGGTGAGGCGACGGCGAGCACGATCGCGATTATCAGCAAGAGCGGTCCCATCCATTTGAAATGGCTGGGAAGGCGTGCCAGCCAAGTCTGTTGTCCGGTTTGGGGTTGGTTCGGCAGCTGAAAGAACCCGTAGCCGACGCCCGACATCCATAGACCGGCGCAAAACATTATGAATTCGTCGATGTAAGCTGCGATCATGATTGCCGAACCGCTCCAACCCTAGACAGGAAACCACACCTCGCGCTCACCGACAAGCAGCACTGCAAGAACGGCAGCAATGTTGAAATTGCCGTGGAGCGTCGCAGCCAGGCGCACTGGTCCACCGGCATCAAATCCCTTCGCCGGCAAGTTCTTCCGAAAGCGTGGCGACCTGATCCTGGGCGCTGCGCAGCATCGGATAGATGCTGAGCACGCGCTGCCAGGCTTCCAGCGCCGATTCCTTGTGGCCGGTTACGGCCATGATCTGTGCCAGGCCGGACAGCGCGCCGAAATGGCGCGGCTCGAGCTGCAGCGTGCGGTCGATGTCCGCCATCGATTTCCCAAAATTATTCATCATGAAATGTACGGTGGCGCGCCGGTTCCAGCCTTCCGCATAGGCCGGTTGCAAGGTCACCACCTGGTCGAGGAAGTCGAGCGCCACGTCGAACTTTTTCTCTTCGACCGCCTTTTGCGACCATTGCATCATCAGGTCGATCGAGGCGCTGCCGGATTGCACCCACTCGTTCGAGATGCGCGCGGCGATGCGCTCTGCGGCTTTTTCGTTGCGCTCGCGCTTCAGGTCGACAAACAGCTGGTCGAGCCTTGCCTCCCTGGTCGTGGCAATCGGAGGGGCGACCGTGTCCTCCGCTTGAGCCGGAGGTACGGCGGAGCCGAAAAGAAAAAGCGCCGCGAAGAATGCAAAACGAATCCGCATGGCCGAGAATCTAACCCCGGACGGCAGATCGTCAAACTGAATTTAGCGTGAGAGGGCCGGGAGGCCAGCAATTACATCATGCAAGCGTGGAGGCAGGCCTCCACGCGAAAAGACTCAGCCCTGGCGCGCCTTGTAGCGCGGAGCGGTCTTGTTGATGATGTACACGCGGCCCTTGCGGCGAACCAGCTGGTTGTCGCGGTGACGCGCCTTGAGCGCCTTGAGCGAATTCTTGATCTTCATGGTCTTGCCCGTCGGTCTGGGCCCGCTTGGGCCGAATTATTAAGGCGCGCTCGGAAAGCGCGCCTCTCAACTTGTGCGTGGCTCATAAACGAGGAGCCTTGCCCGTGTCAACCGCAGCATGCTTCATGGTGCGGCGGATTTTGAGTTTCTGCTCTATCGACGGCGTTAGAGCGGCGCCGTCCAATAGCCTCAGCGGCGACGGCTCATTCGCGTAAAATGGCCCATTTTGCGGCCGGGACGCGCCTCGGCCTTGCCATAGAGATGCAGCATCAGGTCAGGCTCGGCGAGCAGCGCTGGGACGCGCAGGATGTCGTCGCCGATCAGGTTTTCCATGACGCAGTCAAAATGGCGGCCGGGATTTCCCAAGGGCAGGCCGGCGACAGCACGAATATGCTGCTCAAACTGCGAGACGATGCAGGCGGCTTCCGTCCAGTGGCCGGAATTGTGAACACGCGGCGCGATCTCATTGGCCAGCAGCGCGCCGTCGGCAAGGACAAAGAACTCGATGCCGATGACGCCGACATAGTCGAGTGCGGCAAGTATCTCTGCTGCTGCTGCCTGCGCCGCAGCGGCGGTTTCGGAGCCTATCCTGGCTGGCAAGGTCGAGCTGTGCAGGATGCCGTCGCGGTGGACGTTTTCTGCCGGGTCGTAGGCTGCGAGCGAACCGTCTATGCCGCGCGCCGCGATCACCGAAATCTCGCGTTCGAAGGCGACGAAGGATTCGAGGATCAACGGCACGTTGCCCATCGCCTCGCAGGTGCCGGCAAAGCCGCCCGTTTCCATGTTGCGGAAGACACGCTGGCCCTTGCCGTCATAGCCCATGCGCCGCGTCTTCAATATGCCGCTGCCGTCGAACTTTTTCAGGGCCGCCGTCAATTCGTCGTCATTGTCGACGGGACAGAAATCCGCGGTGGGAATGCCGATGCCGTTGAGGAATTTCTTCTCTGCCACCCGGTCCTGCGCCACTTCCAGTGCGCGCGCCGGCGGATAGACCGGGACCGTGACGGCAAGCGCGCTGGCGGCCATGACCGGAACGTTCTCGAACTCGTAGGTGACGACGGCGCTGACTGCAGCCAGTTCGGCGAGCGCTGCCGTATCGTCGTAGGCAGCGGTGATCTGCCGGTTTGCGACCTGTGCCGCCGGGCAATCCGGCTGCGGTTCCAGCACGACCGTGCGGTAGCCGAGGCGGGCCGATGCCATGGCCAGCATGCGGCCGAGCTGGCCGCCGCCGATGATGCCGATGGTCGATCCCGCGGGCAGGCTCATGGCGTGTCCGTCGGCTCGGCGGCGACCTTGGCGGTCTGGGCGGCGCGCCAGGCGTCGAGCCGGGCAGCGAGCTTTTCGTCGGTCAGCGCCAGCACGGCAGCGGCCAGAAGGGCGGCATTGGTGGCGCCCGCCTTGCCGATGGCCAGCGTGCCGACCGGAATGCCGGCCGGCATCTGCACGATGGAGAGCAGCGAGTCCTGTCCGGAAAGCGCCTTCGATTCCACCGGTACGCCAAAAACGGGGAGCGGCGTCATTGCCGCCGTCATGCCGGGCAGGTGCGCCGCACCGCCGGCGCCGGCGATGATCACCCGAAGACCGGCCGCCTTGGCGCCCTTGGCGAAGTCATAGAGCCGGTCGGGGGTGCGATGGGCCGAGACGATCAGCCGCTTGTGCGGGATGCCCAGCGCCTCCAGCGTTTCGGCGGCGTGGCGCATCGTCGCCCAGTCGGACTGGCTGCCCATGATGATGGCGACGTCGGCGCGTTGATCGTCCAAGCTTCTGCTCCCGGCGGCAAAGGCGCGCATTAGCGGAATTCGGGATCGACGGCAAGGATGCGATGCCTCTACGCCCATTCGGGCGCATGGCGCCATCGTCACCTAATCCGGCCAGCGCAACGCGCCGGCGGTGTCCTTGCGAGCCGGCTTCATCGCATCCGCCGGGCGGTCGGTTGCGTTCAGCACAGCCTGCAGGCGTTCGGCGACGATCTCCGCCTCGCCGGGATGGAGATTGCACGGGTCGAGGAAGAAGTGACCGCGCTCGACCTCGTGGTTGCGCACGATAATAGGAGGCGAGCCTGCCGCCAGCGCCGAGGCAAGGCCGGCGGCGCTGAACCTGCTCTCAGGCGTAACAAACACCTGCAGGCGGTCGAGCGGATTGTCGGTCGGATCGGGAATAATATGCGCGGCGATGCCGGGCAGGCCCTGCAATGCCTCCTCCCACAGATGCAAGGCCGCATCCTCCCGCTTGCGGATGCCGGCGTGATCGCGACGCTCCCAGGCCTCCAGCGCGGCCATGGTGCCGGCGATGCTTTCCTTGCCGACCTTCATCGCCCGCGCAACGCCGCGATTCTGGAGATAGGCAGCACGCACCAGATCCTTGCGCCCCGTCACGATGCCGCTAGTCGGTCCCGAGAGGAATTTGTGCCCGCTATAGACGACGATGTCGGCGCCGCGTGCGAAAAAGCCGCGCAGGTCGTATTCCGAGGCGGCGTCGACGATCACCGGGACGCCCTTGGCGTGGCAGATCTCGCAGAATTCCTCGAGCGAGAGCATGCCGTATTGCACTGTGTGATGCGCAACGACATAGAGGCCGGCCGCGGTGCGGTCGCGGATCGCCTCGCGCACATGATAATCCTGCGTCACGCTGACCGTGCCGGCCGGTACGGCCTTGGCCCCGGCAAGCCGGATCGACTGGTCGATCGGCGCGCCGTAATTGACGATGTGGCCGAGCTGGACGATGACCTCCGACTTGAGGCCCTCGGTATCGTCCGGCAGCCGCTCGATCGCCAGAAGGTTGGTGCCGGTCATCGTGCCGGCAATCGCCATGGTGATGCCGCTGGCGCAGCAAGCCGTGACGAAGCCGGCCTCGCCCCCTGTGAGGCGCGCGACGATCGTGCTTGCGGCGCGTTGCAGATCGTCCATCTCCACCCACTGCGACGCGATTTCCGACATCGCGGCGATCGCTTCCGGGACGATGATCGAGGCACCGAGCGCCGTCATCGTGCCGGAAACGTTGATGATCGGGCGAAGGCCGAGTCGTTGACGAATTGTCGTGTTGGAGCCGTTTTCGGAATAGGTTTTCATCTCTAGAGGTCCCGTTGGTAGACGTCAGGCGGCGGTCTCGACGACCGCCTCGATTTCGACCGTGATGTTTCCCGGCAAAGAGCCAACACCGATCGCCGAGCGGGCGTGCCCGCCGATACTATCGAAGACTTCGGCGAAAAGATCGGAGCAGCCGTTGACCACCTTCGGATGGTCGCTGAAGGTCGGGATCGCGTTGACGAAACCCAGCAGCTTGACGACGCGCACGATGCGGCCGAGGTCGCCCGCTGCGGCATGCATGACAGCGAGCAGGTTCAGGCCGGTGAGACGGGCATGTCCATAAGCCTCCTCCACCGTGACGTCCTCGCCCACCTTGCCGGTGCAAAGCGTGCCATCGGCGCGCAATGGCCCCTGGCCGGAGAGGAAGATCAGCCGTCCGCTCTCGGCGTGGGTGACGAAATTGGCGATCGGCTTCGGCGGCTCGGGCAGCGTCAGGCCCAGTTCGGCGAGCCGGATGTAAGGCGACATGAAAAGGCTCCTTGCGACAGCTTTCGCCGTCCGATGTCAGAAATGCGAGGCGCGGAACCGCGCCAGAAAGCTGCGAAGACGTTCGTTGTCGATGTCCGCGCCCAGAATCTCGGCTGGCGGGCCTGCGGCGCTGACACCGCCATCCGCCATGAAGACGATGCGGCTCGAGGCGTCGCGCGCAAAGGCCATCTCGTGTGTGACCATCACCATGGTCATGCCGTCCTCCGCCAAGCTGCGTACCACCTCGAGCACCTCGCCGACGAGTTCCGGATCGAGCGCCGAGGTTATCTCGTCGAGAAGTAGGATTTTTGGCTCCATCGCCACCGCGCGGGCAATGCCGACACGCTGCTGCTGGCCGCCGGAAAGCTCGGCGGGCAGGCTGTCTGCCTTGTGGGCGAGGCCGACCCGGCCGAGCCAGTGCTCCGCAATCTGGCGGGCTTCGGCGCTGCTTTTGCCGCGCACCTTGCGCAGGCCAAGCATGATGTTGCCGGCCGCCGTCAGATGCGGGAACAGATTGAAACTCTGGAACACCATTCCGGTCTCGGCCCGCATCTTCGCCAGGTCGCGCTCACTGCGGCGCTGGCGTGTTCCCGTCTCGCGGAAGCCAACCTCCTTTCCGTCGATGCGGATGGAGCCGCTATCGTAGCTCTCGAGAAAGTTGACGCAGCGCAGCAGCGTGGTCTTACCACTGCCGGAAGGCCCGATGACAGTCACCACCTCGCCGCGTGTCACCTTTAGGCTGACGGAGCGCAGGACCTCGACGGATCCAAAGGATTTGGAAACGTCGCGGATATCGAGAAGCGCCGGATTGGCGGGCGGGGCGATGGACATCTTGCTATTCCCGGATGAAGGAGAAACGCCGCTCCAGCCGTCGGCTGGCCAGGGAGAGGGCGTAATTGACGGCGAAGTAGATGACTGCGCCGAGGATGTAGAGCGGCATCGCCTCGTAGGTGCGGCCGATGACCTGGTTGATGGCGTGCATCAGGTCGGTGATGCCCAGCAGCGAGACCAGCGCGCTGCCCTTTACCGCATCGGTGACGCCATTGATCCATGGCGGCAGGAAGCGCCTGAACGCTTGCGGAAAGATGACGTAGGCCAGTCGCTGGCGAAAGGTCAGCCCGATCGCCATCGCCGCCTCGGACTGCCCCTTCGGTATGGAACCGACCGCGCCGCGCAGATATTCGATGACCTGGGCCGTCTTGAACAGGGTGAGCGCCAGCACGGCGGCCCAGAAGGACTCCAGATGGATGCCGATGGCAGGCAGGCCGTAATAGACGAAGAAGATGAGCACCAGGATCGGAATGCCGCGTATGGTGTCGCTGAAAATGCGCACCACCCAGCGCAGCGGCGTAGGGCCGTAGACAAGGCCGACGCCCATCATCACGCCGGCGACGAGCGACAACACCACGACAAGCAGCGACACCCACAGTGTCACGGCAAAACCCTGGGCTAGGAAGGGCAAGGCATAGGCGATCTGGCCAAGCATGTTAGTGCGCCGCCCTGAACCGGCGCTCGACAAGCCGAAGCGCATAGAGAAGCGCGTAGCCGGTCAAGAGGTACATCGCCGTCACCACAAGGTAGACCTCGACGATCCGGAAGGTGTTGAAGTTGATCCATTGGGCGCCGTAGGTGAGCTCGGGCACCGAAATGACCGAGGCGACGGACGTGTCCTTGAAGAGCGATATGAACGTGTTGGAAAGCGCGGGCAGCGTTATCCGCAGCATCGTCGGTAGGCGCACATGGAGCAGCCGCTGCCAGGGCGTCAGGCCGATCGCCTTGCCAGCGTCGATCTGTCCGCGCGGCACGGCTTCGAGCCCCGAGCGAAACACCTCGACCAGATACGCGCCGCTATAGAGCGACAGTGTCGCGACAAACGAGGTCTGGGCGCTGTAGGCGAGATCGACCACGGTCGGCAGGCCGTAGAAAACGAGATAGACAAGCAGGATCAGCGGCACGTTGCGGATGAATTCGACATAGGCGGCGATTATGGACCGGACGACGCGCCCGGCCGAGACGTACCAGACCGCCAGAACGAGCCCGATGACGATGCCGATGGCTATGGAGATCACGGCGAGCTCGAGACTGAGCAGCAGGCCGCCCCACAGCTTGTCGAAATGCCGCCAGATCAGGTTGAAATTGAGGGCGTAGCCCATGCGTCTGCCTCAGTGCCGAGGGCCGTCGAGGAGAAGGAGGCGGAAGGGCGCCGATTGCTGCCCTTCCGCCAGCTGCATCAGATGACCGGAAAACCGGGATGCCGGGCCGGCGGCTCCAGCCCGAAATAGTCCTTGAACGCCGCGTCGTAGAGCGCCGTTTCATGACCGAACATTGCCGTCGCGAAGGATGCGTTGACGAAGGTCAGCCAGTCGAGATCGCCTTGCCTCAGCGCCGCGCCGTAAAGCATGCTGAACCAGCTTTTGCCGGCATCGAAGTAGCGGTCCGGGTTGCGTGAGGCGAGCCAGCGCACCGTGGAAAGATCGACGGCGGCCGCGTCGACGCGCTTCGACTCGAGTGCCTGCAGCACGTTGGCCTGGGTGTCTATCTGCATCACCTGCGACTCCGGCAGGACAATGTGCACATTTGCCTCGGCATCGACATTCTGCAGGATGGAAATACGCGTTGCCGAACCGCCGGCAAGCAGCTTGTCGAAGGTCTTGTTCTCGGCGGTCGGAAGGGTCAGCAGAGCGATGCCTTCGACGTAATAGGGCCGCGAGAAGTTGATCAGCTGCGAGCGCTGGGCGGTCATGGTCATGAACTGGATCGAGATGTCGACCTTGTTGGTGGTCACATTCGGAATGCGCTGGGCCGGATCCTGCATGACGAAATCGACCATGGTCGGATCGTCGAAAAGCCCCTTGGCAAGAATGCGCCCCATGGTGATGTCCATGCCGACGAGTTCGCCGGCATCGTTCTCGAAGTGCCAGGGTGCGTTGGTGCTGCCGGTGCCGACGATCAGCTTGCCGCGATCGAGAACAGTACGCAGCAGGCTGTCCGGCGCCGCTTGCGCCGCCGCCTTCTGAACATCGACCGTTGCTGCTGCGCCCATCACTCCGGCCGTTGCAAGCCCGGCCATTTTCAGAAATTCACGTCTTTTGGATGTGTCGTTCACGGCGACCTCCTTCGTGTTGTGTTCCCCTTTGGATGAGCAACATGCGTCGTTGCAATGAACGTGATTGTCCCTTACAAGAGACGCATGTACTCTATACAAGACAGATACTAACATCAGGAGCCGGTAATGCAAGATGGCAATGCCTTGGCAGTTCGACCGGACGCCGGCCTGGACGAAGACAGGGCATCGGGCTCTCGCGAGAAGGGTCTCAACCGGGTGCTCCAGATCCTGGAGTTTCTCCACACGACCCAGCGTGCGATCGGGATTGGCGATCTCGCCAAGGCAGTGAATGCGCCTCGCTCGACGACCTACACGCTTGTGCGCTCGCTGGTCGATGCGGGCCTGCTGGAAATGGCCGGCGACGGCAATCGCGTCTATTTCGGAAAAAAGCTTTACCTCTACGGAATGGACTATGTGCGCGGCAACGACCTGCTCAGGAGAGGGCGGCAGGAGGTCGACAATCTGTCGCGCGAGACAGGCGAGACCTCTGAATTGTGCATGCTGCAAAGCGGCCGCTACACAATCGTCCATTCAAGTCCGGGCACCAGGCCGTTCCGGATCAGCTCGGCCACAGGTCTGCAGATCCCGCTTCCCTGGACCGCTTCGGGGCGGTTGCTTCTCGCCGGTTTCGAAAGGGCCGTGATCGAAGACATGGTGTCCGAAGACGATCTCGTCCTGCCAGACGGCCGCAGATTGCTGCTCGACGACTTCATAGAAGATATCGCCGTGGCTGGCGGTGTCGGCTACTGCGTGACCTCGGGTCTTGTCGACGCCTACACAAAATGCCTTGCCGCGCCGGTCTTTTCAGCGCCCGGCAAGGTCGAGGCGACGATATGCCTTGTGGTTCCCATCGACACTTCCGGAGAAAAGACCGACGATCTCATCGCCATGCTGCGCGAACGCGCTGCGAGGCTTTCGATCACAGGATGAGCAGGTTTGCCGAGTCGCCAAGTGGGAATTCGCTCACGCGATGATGTCGGGGATGATCCGGTCTTCCAGCGCCATCAGCCGGTCTTTCAGGAATAGTTTTTTCTTCTTCATGCGCTGGATCTGCAGCGGGTCGCAGCCCATGGCGATCATCGCGTTGATGGCCGCGTCGAAATCGGCGTGCTCTTGCTTCAGCCGAGAATATTCGAGGCGGATATCGGCCTGTTCCTGTTCGGACATTATCTACCGTCTGCACGTCTGCGGCGCCCAAAAATGGGCCTGATTGGGCGGGGCCGGGGGCTCTCTTGCACCGGCGCGCAGCCAATATCACATTTCACATTGTCGTGGAATGCTACCACGCAGCATTCGACATCGCTGCCCGATGGTGGCACACTGTCATTATGCCGTCACAGAAGCGAGCCTGCGGTGGACACGCCTTGACGGCTGCAATCGAGGAAACCATGAAAGGGAGAACCAATCATGTCTCTTGCATCCCATCTTGATGAGTTGCAGCGGAAACACGGCGACATCGAACGCGAAATCGATGACGCGATGAATCATCCATCAGTGGATGACCTCGAAATCGTGAATCTCAAGCGGCGCAAGCTGGCACTCAAGGACGAGATTGAAAAACTGAAAGCGAAACCGACCACGCATTGACGCTTTTCCTCGAATAGCTGCGCCGGTTTCGGCGCACGAGCATCTTTCCGGTGGCGGCCATGCCGCCGGAGCGCTGCTTCACACGACTCGGAGATGGTTCCGGCCGCCAGCGGCACGGATACGATGGGCTGTTTGTCTCCTCTCCCGTTATCGATTTGGTAGGTCTGCCTGCCTGTCGCCATTGACAAGCCATCTTTGCTCCTCCACCTCATGCCCGGACCTTCTACAGCGCCGCGCGCCCTTTCGGGCGCGCAAAGGACACTGTATTTTGATTTTTGCGCGTGATCCTTTCCGGAAACCGATTCCGGGATTCGGGGTGATGCGCTAACAAAGGGCAGCCGGCCATGACCGGATATTTTTCCTCTCCCTTCCCGCGCCGCACGTCGGTCGGTGTCGATGTCGGCGGCGTGATGGTCGGCGGGGGTGCCCCTGTCGTCGTTCAGTCGATGACCAACACCGACACCGCCGATGTCGACCAGACAGTCGCTCAAGTTGCGGCGCTGCATCGTGCCGGCTCCGAGATCGTGCGCATCACCGTCGACCGCGACGAGAGCGCTGCCGCCGTGCCCGCCATCCGCGAGCGGCTCGAACGGCTCGGCATCAACGTGCCGCTGGTCGGCGATTTCCACTATATCGGCCACAAGCTGCTCGCCGACCATCCGGCTTGCGCCGAGGCGTTAGCCAAGTACCGCATCAATCCCGGCAATGTCGGCTTCAAGGACAAGAAGGACCGGCAGTTCACTGATATCGTCGAGATGGCGATCCGGCACGACAAGCCGGTGCGCATCGGCGTCAATTGGGGGTCGCTCGACCAGGAGCTTCTGACCCGGCTGATGGACGACAACCAGCGCCAAGGCTTTCCGCTGACCGCGCAGGAAGTGACGCGCGAGGCGATCGTGCAGTCGGCGATCCTTTCGGCCGAAATGGCCGAGGAGATCGGTCTTGGCCGCGAGAAAATCATTCTGTCGGCCAAGGTTAGCGGTGTGCAGGACCTGATCGCCGTTTATACCGAGCTTGCCACCCGCTCCAACCACGCGCTGCATCTTGGCCTCACCGAGGCCGGCATGGGTTCAAAAGGCATCGTCGCCTCGTCCGCAGCGATGGGCATCCTTCTCCAGCAAGGCATTGGCGACACGATCCGCATCTCGCTGACACCGGAGCCGAATGGCGACCGCACCCGGGAGGTGCAGGTATCGCAAGAACTCCTGCAGACCATGGGGTTCCGGCAGTTCGTGCCGATCGTCGCCGCCTGCCCCGGCTGCGGCCGCACGACCTCTACCGTGTTCCAGGAACTCGCCCAGAACATCCAGGCGGATCTGCGCAAGAACATGCCGGTGTGGCGTGAAAAATATCCCGGCGTCGAGAACCTCAAGGTCGCGGTGATGGGCTGCATCGTCAACGGTCCAGGTGAATCCAAGCATGCCGATATCGGCATTTCTCTGCCCGGTACCGGCGAGACGCCGACGGCGCCGGTATTCGTCGACGGCAGGAAGGCGGCGACGCTGCGCGGCCCGTCGATTGCTGCGGACTTCGAGAAAATGGTCGCCGACTATATCGAGCAGCGGTTTGGGCAACTTGGCAAGGCCGCGGCGGAGTAGATCTATGCGGCTCCCTTGGGCGACGCCGGTCTTGCTTGGTGGGTTTGTCTTGCTTTGTGGGCTGGGCTGGGTGACAGCCGTCCAGGCCGATCCGCCGCGCCCCGCCAAACAACGACTGCTCGACCGGGTTTGCAACCTGATCGAGGCTCATGCGGACCAAAACGGTCTGCCCAAGGACTTCTTTGCCCGGTTGATCTGGAAGGAAAGCCGCTTCGATCCCAGTGCGGTCAGCCCGGTCGGCGCCGAAGGCATTGCCCAGTTCATGCCGGGTACAGCCAAGATACGCGGCCTCGCCAATTCCTTCGATATCGAGCAGGCCATCCCGGCCTCGGCAAAATATCTCGCCGAAATGAAAACCGGCTTCGGCAATCTCGGCTTGGCCGCCGCCGCCTACAATGCCGGTGAAAGCCGGGTGTCGCGCTGGCTGAGTTCTGGCGGTTTCCTGCCGATGGAGACCGAAAGCTACGTTCTGGACATCATGGGCGAGCCAGCCGACAGGTTCACCGACACCGCCTATGCCGGCACCATCCGGCCGCTCGACAAGAAAGCGAGCTTCGCGGTCGCCTGCCGCAAGCTGCCGGTCATCAAGTCCCAAACCGTGGCCATGGCGTCGATCAACATCAAGCCGTGGGGCGTGCAGGTGGCCGGCAATTTCCGCCGCGCCGCGGCGCTCAGTCAATGGAATGGTGTGAAGCGCCGGTTTCCGGCCTTGCTTAAGGGCCAAAATCCGGTGGTCAGCCGGGTGCGCTCGCCGATCGGCAGGCGCGGCATCTATGCGGTCCGGATCGGCGCCGACTCCAAAGCCAAGGCCGACAACATTTGCCAGAAACTGCAAAGCGTCGGCGGTGCATGCATTGTGGTGCGGAACCGGTGATGGGTACCGACCGATTTGCCCGACAAACCATCGAAGCTGCGCTTTGACTCCACGAATTCTGCTGCTCCACGGCTCCAACTCCAGGCCTTCCATGACCGACCGTCTCTACAGCGATCCCGACCTCGCCCAGTTCTACGATATCGAGAACGAAGGCGGCGTCGACTTCGACTATTGCGTCGGCTTTGCCAAGGGTGCCGGATCGGTTCTCGACCTCGGCTGCGGCACCGGGCAATTGGCCGCCGCGCTCGCCGATCGGCGTAATGTGACCGGTGTCGATCCGGCGCCGGCGATGCTCGACATCGCGCGCCGCCGAGCCGGCGGGCAGAGGGTCGACTGGGTCGAGGCCGATGCGCGAACCGTCCGGCTCGGACGACGCTTCGATCTGGTTCTTTTGACCGGGCACGCCTTCCAGGTGTTTCTGACGCCGAAAGATCGAGAGGCGGTGCTTGCCACGATCGCTGCTCATCTGGCTCCCGATGGGCGCTTCATCTTCGACACGCGAAATCCAGCCACCGAGGAATGGCTCGAGTGGACGCCGGAAAGGTCCGAACGGGACCTGAGTCATCCCGGATTGAGCACCGTAAGAGCGTGGAACGATTTCCGGCGCGATCCCGCTACCGGTGTCGTCACCTACTCGACCCATTATGAAATCCCCGACAGCGGGCGGGTGCTCAGCGCCGAATCGAAAATAGCCTTCCCGACAAAGGAAAGCCTTGCGGGGATGATGGACCAGAGCGGGCTGGTCGTCGAAGAATGGCTCGGCAACTGGCAGGGCGAGCCGTATGGCCCGGCCTCGCCGGAAATCATCCCGATTGGCCGGTTGCGCTAGCCCGGACGTTGCTTCGCTCTGGGCGTTTTCCCATCTTTTGCGGTGACCGGTTGAGCACGCCGATAATCCGGAGACACCACCGCCCGATTGCGGCGCTGCGCTGACGACGTGCCCACCGATGCAGCTCGTGACCATCGCGCAGGTTTGGCTGTTCTGAACGCATCGCACTCTCCTCACCAGCATTTCGGATGCTGAGGAGGGAATCATATTATGTATCGCAAATACTGATAATTGGTGATAATTTCCGTTCATCTGTGACGAATTGGAATAGATATCATGGACCGACAGGAAACGATGGGTGTGTTCCTGTCAGTTGTCGAGGAAGGCGACTTCTCGGCAGCGGCACGCCGGCTGCGGATGACCCCATCGGCCGTCAGCAAAATCATCGGTCGCCTTGAGTCCCGCCTTGGCGTGCGCTTGTTGCAACGCTCGACGCGGCGCATCAGCTTGACAGCGGAAGGCAGCAGCTATGCCGATAGCGCTCGCCGGATCCTGAACGACATCAAAGAGGCTGAAATCGCGATTAAACCCGGCGCAGAACCGCGCGGCCGGCTGCGCGTCAGTCTTCCGAGCGCCTTCGGCCATCGTCTAATCGTGCCGATGCTACCGGCTTTCATCGATCGCTATCCGGCCATTGAGCTCGAGCTGATGTTCACAGATGCGATTGTCGACCTGTTGGCTGAGGAAACGGACGTCGCCGTGCGCGTTGCCGCCCAGAGCGATTCCAGGCTGGTGATGCGGCGGCTGGCGCCCAATCACCGTGTCATTTGCGCGTCAGCTCAGTATCTCGAAAAACACGGCATACCGATGACGCCAGGCGACCTTCAACATCATACTTGCCTCGGCATCACATCACGCGGCGGCCTTAACATCTGGGAATTCGATGGCCCGGACGGTCCGCAAAGCATGCGTATCCGCAGCCCGATAGAGGCCAACAGCACGGAAGCCCTGCGCCGGCTGGCGCTCGCCGGTGTCGGCATCATCCGCATGTCGGAGATATTGGTCGGACCGGATATCAGGATAGGCAGGCTGACCGCACTGCTCACCGGATACAATCATCATGACGGACCGCCAATCTGCGCTGTTTATCCGCCTGGCCGGATCTTGTCGCCGCGTGTCCGCGTGTTCGTGGATTTCCTGGCCGAACAGTTCACCAACCCTCCTTGGCTACGCAGCGCGCCACAAGACGTCGGGCATACAGTTTAGAGCAGCATCAGCTGTTGCGGGTCGCCACGAATGTCGCCGCTTGCTTCAGAAGCACGGCGGCTTCGCCATAGGGATCGAGCAGCGCGTGGGCCTGGTCGACGAGGCCTTGAAGCTGGTCCTGCGCCCAGTTCGCGCCGTGCAGCGCCACCAGCGTCGCCTTGCCGGCTGCTGCATCCTTGCCGGTCGCCTTGCCCATCTGGTGCGCGTCCGCCGTCAGGTCGAGCAAATCGTCGGCAAGTTGAAAGGCAAGCCCGATCGCCGAGCCGAACTCGGCCAGCCTTTCGCGGTCGACCGGTGGCGCGCCGGCAATGATTGCGCCCGCCTCGCAGGCGAAGCGGATCAGCGCGCCGGTCTTCATCGCCTGAAGCCGGATGATGCCGGCTTCGTCCGGCCCGATGCGCTCGGCCTCAAGGTCGAGCATCTGGCCGCCGACCATGCCGCCGGCTCCGGCGGCGCGGGCCAGCGCCAGCACCAGCGCCACCCTTCGCTCGGCCGGTAGCATCATCGCTTCGTCGGCAATGATGTCGAAGGCGAGCGCCAGCAAGGCGTCGCCGGCGAGGATGGCGGTCGCCTCATCGAAGGCCTTGTGCACGGTCGGCTGGCCACGGCGCAAATCGTCATCGTCCATGGCCGGCAGATCGTCATGGATCAGTGAATAGCAATGCACGCATTCGAGCGCCGCCGCCACGCGCAGCGCCGCCTCGCTGTCGGCGGAAAACAGCGCGGCGCTTTCCATCACCAGGAAGGGGCGCAGGCGCTTGCCGCCGTTCAGCACGCCATGGCGCATCGCCGCCATCAGACGTTGCGGCCGCGCGATCTCGCCCGAAAGCGGGCGGTCGTCGAGGAGCCGCCTGAGCAGCGCCTCGATCGGACCTGCGCGCGCGAGAAGCGCTGCCTCGAACGGAATTTGGTCGTCTTTCGTCATCGCCGGGACCGGTAGCCGACACTCAGACGTTGCGCAAGAAGCCAAGCGCCATTATGCCGGGGCAGGGAGCAGCATGGATTGGGCGGCTTGGCGGAACCGATCGTCGATCACGAAACCGAAGGGTTGGACATGGTGAGGCCGAAACGCGGCAACCGCATCGGTCTCAAACGCTGGCCCCGGCTCTGGGTCCGGCGCGGCATCACCGTCGCCGTCGTGCTGGCGTTGATGCCGGTGGTGTTGACGTTTCTGTATCTGCCGCCGTTCGTGCATCCGGTGTCGACATTGATGCTGAAGGATCTGGCGACGTTTTCCGGCTATGACCGGCGCTGGGTCTCGATCGACGATGTGGCGCCGGCGCTGGCGAATTCGGTCATCATGTCGGAGGACGGGCAGTTCTGTTTCCATCGCGGCATCGACCTTGGCGAGTTGAGGGGCGTCGTCGACGACGCGCTGGCCGGCGAGATGACGCGCGGCGCATCGACCATCACCATGCAGACCGTGAAGAATCTCTATCTGTGGTCGCGGCCGCTGGGCTCGGTCCGGAAAGTCGTCGAGCTGCCGCTGTCTGTCTATTTTGACATGGTGATGTCGAAACGGCGCATCATGGAAATCTATCTCAATATCGCCGAATGGGGGCCGGGCATCTATGGCATCGAGGCCGCCGCCCAGCACCATTTCGGGGTTTCGGCAAAACGATTGTCGCGTCGCCAGGCGGCACTGCTTGCCGTCACCTTGCCGAACCCGATCGCGCGCAACCCGGCGAAGCCCGGACCGGGGCTGAGGCGGCTGGCTGCGCTGATCGAGCGGCGCGCAGGCCGGTCCGGCGCCTATGTCGGCTGCCTGCGATAGCTTAAAAAAATTCGCGACGGCGCTGGCCAAAACGGCGCAGGGCGTGTATAGGCACCCGACTTTCTCAGATTCCGGCCCTGACGCGGCCCTTTCACGAGGGCAGCCGGGGCGTTTTGACCATGTAGTGGAGCATATCCATGGCCGTACCGAAACGAAAAACCTCTCCGTCGAAGCGCGGCATGCGCCGTTCGGCCGACGCATTGAAGGCCCCGACCTATGTCGAGGACAAGAATTCCGGCGAGATGCGCCGCCCGCACCATATCGACCTGAAGACCGGCATGTATCGCGGTCGCCAGGTTCTGGAGCCGAAGGAAAGCTGAGACAGCTTTCGACGGTTTGTGACTACCGAAGGACCGGCCATCGCGCCGGTCTTTTGCATTTTGGCGCTGAGGATCGCTCACCGAACCAATTTCAGCCATCCAGCAACCGTTTAGGATGTCAGCCGGGCCGGCTGACATTGTTATTTCGCACCGTCTTTGTCCGTGTTCGCGGTCGCATACGAAAATTCTTGACGGCGAACGCCGGGCGCATACTACAGAGGGCAGTCCAACCGGAGCCGCCTGATGTTCGGTGCCATCCCGCTGCTGATCGTGCCCTTCGTCCTCTATAATCTCGGGCTTCTGGGAATATTCGGCGGTGGCGACGACCCCTGGGCAAGCGAACTGGTCTCGATCCGCATGATGTCGGGCGGGGTGTTCTCGCTGACGCTCGGCGATCTGATCGTGCTGATCGGGCTAATCCTCTTCTTCGTCGAAATCGTGAAATCGACGCGCACGACGAGCGCCTCGATCATGGACCACCTGCTGTCGACCTTCGTCTTCGTGGCGTTCCTGGTCGAGTTCCTGCTGGTGAAGGGCGCGGCGCACTCGGTTTTCTTCACGCTGATGGTCATCGCGCTGGTCGACGTTCTCGCCGGCTTCTCCGTGTCGATGCGAGCGGCCACCCGTGACATAAACATGAACTAGACTTGAGGCCGGCCTTAGCCGGAGGCGGCGGTGAAGCCAGCCGCCTCGATACCGGCGATGGCCGCCGCTTCATCATTGTCGGAAATGCCGACAGCGCCGACGACGGCGCCGGTCGCGAACCAACTCTATTTTTTCTTGGCGCGCGCCGGCTTCTTCACCGGAGCAGCCGGCGCATTGGCGAGGTCTTCGGCTTCCTTGGCGAGGCGCAGCGCCCGCAGTTTGTTGGTCTTAATCTGGCGGGCGTCGCTCTCGGCGACATATTCCGCCATCGCCTTCTGACGAACCGTGGCTGCCTCTTCCTGCTTTTTGAAACGCAAATCGGCCCGCGCGCGGGCAGTATCCTTAGAGTTCTCAACCAAGGGCTTTTCCAATCCCGTAAATTATAGTTTTCAATGCCTTTAATAGCAGAGCCGGCCTGCGATGGGGAAAAATAAGTTGGTCAGGCGCGGGGATCGCACCCGGTGCCCGGCGCCTTTCGGGCGACAACCGCCTCGTATCCAGCCTGCAAGGTCGCACGCACGGTGGCGTCCGGCGGCGTGTCGGAAGGTGTGCCCAGATGTTCGTGGCGCAGCTCGTCCATGAACTTCTCCCACATAGGCGGGCCGCCCTTTTCCAGGAGCTCGGCGCGGATCGAGAGTTCCTCGCTGACCGGCAGCCAGACGCGACCCCAGGCGCCGAGATGCGCCAAGATCGGCACCAGCGTTATCGCCATTTCGGTCAGGCTGTAGATCGCCTTCTGCTTGTGAGTGGGGTCGTCGGCCCTGGTCAGCATGCCGAGCTCCATCAGCCGCTTCAGCCGATCGGCGAGGATGTTGGAAGCGATGCGTTCCAGCGATCCGTTGAGCAGTTCGCGAAAGTGGCGTTTGCCGCCGAATATCATGTCGCGAAGGATGATCAGGCTCCACCGGTCGCCAAACACTTCAAGCGACAGGTTGATCGGGCACCCAGACCGGTGATCGATGCTCATGCGATTCTCCAAGAAACCGGTTGCATAATTATATCGGTTTTATTATCGTGCAACTGATTGCAAAATGCAATCGGTTTCGCAGAAAGGAGACTACGATCATGATGAAGGTTGCGGAACCCGAAATCGCATCCCAGACGTTTGGCGATCCCGCGCATCCACCGATACTGCTGATCATGGGCGCCATGGCTTCGATGCTCTGGTGGCCGGAGGCGTTTTGCCGGAAACTGGCCGGCAAGGGTCTGTTCGTGATCCGCTATGACAATCGCGATACCGGCCGTTCGACCAAATATGCGCCGGGCGAACCGCCTTACACATTCGACGACATGGCGGACGACGCTATCCGCGTGCTCGACGGTTACTGCATCGCGAAAGCGCATGTGGTCGGCATGTCGATGGGCGGCATGATCGCGCAGCTTGTGGCGCTGAAGCATCCATCGCGGGTCATCTCGCTTACGGCGATCAGCACTTCTCCCGTGGGAACCGACACGTCGCATCTGCCTGGGATGACCGAGGTCTATAGGAAACATTCGGCCGAAGGCGCTGATGTCGATTGGTCGGACCGTGACCAGGTGGTCGACTTCATCGTCAAGGACGCGCACGCGATCGCCGGCACCGCGCATCCCTTCGACGAGAAGCGGATGAGGGCGTTTGTCGAACAGGATTACGACCGATCCGGCGGCTTCTTGAGCGCGACCAATCATTTCATGCTCAAGAGCAGCGAGGATCGGGGCGGCGAGGACGGGAAGGGCCGCCTGCACGAATTGAAGGTTCCGCTCCTCGTGATCCACGGCACCGATGATCCGATCTTTCCGATCGAGCATGGCGCCGCTCTTGCCGAAGCAGTTGCCGGCGCGAAGCTTGTCCGTATCGAAGGCGGTGGCCACGAACTGCATCCCGACGATTGGGCCGTGATCGTCGATGCCATCGTCACCCATACCCATGCCAGGTAGGTAGCAGGCCGAACCTCGATACCGCCCGTCCGCGAGGCGAACCACCAAAGGAACGAACAAAACAATGTCCCTGACGATGCATCTTCATCCGCTGGCGTCCTTCTGCTGGAAGCCGCTGATCGCGCTCTATGAGAACGGCACGCTGTTCACGTCGGTCGTCGTCGATCTCGGCAATGAACAGTCGCGCGCGGCGTTCCTGAAATTGTCGCCGGCCGGCAAGATGCCGGTGCTGCGCGATGAAGCGCTGGACCAGACTGTGCCGGAATCGACGATCGTCATCGAATATCTCAACGCGCATTATCCCGGACCGGTCGAGCTGATCCCTGCCGATATCGATCTCGCCCGCCAGACCCGCCTCGCCGACCGATTTTATGACTTCTACGTGCAGCACCCGATGCAGAAGATCGTCGGCGACCGCCTGCGGCCGGAAGGCATGACCGATCCGTTCGGCGTCGAGGAGGCGCGCGCCCAGCTGCGCAGCGCCTACGCCATCATCGAGCAGGACATGCAGTCGCGGACATGGGGCATGGGCGAAGCCTTCACCCTGGCCGACTGCGCCGCCGCCCCGGCATTGTTCTATGCCAACAAGGTCGAGCCGTTCGGCGACAGATATCCCGCGGTGAGGCGCTACCACGACCGGCTGCTGCGGCGGCCGTCTGTCGCCCGCGTGATCGAGGAAGCGCAGCCCTATTTTAAGCTCTTCCCCTATAACAACGGTTAGGCCCGATGCTGCACGATCCCGCCCAACGACGCCCCTGGCGCTTCGCTGGCCAAGACGTGACGGCGCATCTCCGGGTCAACCCAGCTGCTCTGCGTCCCAGAACTGGTCGAGCCAGATGTTGAGCTTCAGGAAGCCGGCACTGCTGACCGTGTAGACACGCCTTGTCCCTTCCGGCTTGGCATTGACCAGCCCGGCGTCGAGCAGCACCTTCAGATGCTGCGAAACAGCCGGGCGCGAGACCGGCAACCCGGCGGCAAGTTCGTTGACGGTCTTCGGGCCGCGCCGGAGCTCTTCCAAGAGATAGCGCCGGTTGGGATCGGCAATCGCCATAAAGGCGTCGGAAAACATCATGCCTTATTTGTGAGGCAAAGTTTTCCAAATCTCAACCGTTGGTTTCAGGCTTTCTGCGCGGATCGAGCCGCAGTGCCTCCGGCGTGATCGAGCGCTCGGCCGGTTGTGTCTTGAAGGCGTCGCGGTCTTCGATCGGCACCGGCGCGCGCCGGCTGATGCGCAGCAGCGTATAGCCCGCCAGGCAAAGATGCGCGAAGGCAGTCGCAAGGAACAGGGCTTCCGGCCGCATCCAGCCCATCAGGCCGGCGGCCAGCAGCGGCCCGATCATTGTGCCGAAACCATAGAGCAGCAGCAGCCCGCCCGACACTTTGACGAAATCCTCGGCCCGGGCGTGATCGTTGGCATGGGCCACGGCGATCGAATACAGCGTGTAGGCAAAGGCGCCGTAGGCGGCAGTGCAGACGATGACGAAGACGCCGGAGCGCGGCTCGAACAGGAAGACCGCGACGGCGAACAGTGCCGCGCCGAAGGCCAAGCCCGCAAGCACAAAGCGGCGGTCGGTCTTGTCGGAAAGACGCCCGGCCGGAAGTTGCATGGCTGCGCCGGCGACGACCACCAGGCTCATCATCAGCGCAATCTCGGCCGTGGAAATGCCGATGCGGGCGCCATAGACGGCGCCGAGCGTGCCCCAGGCGCCGTTGGCGATGCCGATCAAGACGCAGGCGATCGCCGACACCGGCGAATTGGCATAGAGCCCCTTGACGTCGAGCGAGACGTCCTGCAGCGGCTTGGGGTGTGACGCCGTCGACACCGCGGTCGGGATGAGCGACAGGCAGAACAGAATGCCGGTGATCATGAACAGCGAGGCCGACTTCACGTCGCCGCCAGCAACGATCATCTGGCCGCCCATGATCGAGGCATAGGTGACCATCATGTAGAGGCCAAAGACGGCGCCGCGGTTCTCGTTGGTAGACTTCTCGTTCAGCCAGCTTTCGATGACCATGAAGGCGCCGGCCATGGTGAAACCGGTGAAGGCGCGCAGCAGGATCCAAAAATATTCGTCGATGATCAGGCCGGTGAGCAGTGCGACGATGGCTCCCGATGCCGCAAAGGCGCCGAAAGCGCGTACGTGACCGGCGCGACGCACGATGCGCGGCGCAAAGAAGCAGCCGGTGACGAAGCCGCCGGCCCAGGCCGTGCCCATCAGGCCGAGCGATGCGGTCGAGAAACCCTCCAACTGGCCGCGCAGCGGCAATAGCAGCCCGTGCAATCCGGTCGCCGCCAGCAGGAAAGCGGTGCCGCGAAGCAGCGAGAGGATCGGTCGGTAGCTTGCAAACATTTAGCTGATCCGGCTGGAATTAGGGAGGATCTGAAGACAGTCGCATTCGGGCTTTTCGGCGGCGGGCGCTTCGGCTCTGGAGACTATCCGCGGCGGAACAGCGCCTCGGCCGCTGATTTGGTGGTGCCCTTGGACTTGAGCTCGGCTTCCAACCGGGCGATCTCGTCGCGCAGGATGCCGATCCGCTCGGACAGTTCGTCGACCGAAAGCAGCGACAGATCCTGACCGATCTCGTGCGGGCGCGCTTTCTTTTTGGGTTCGTCGTCGAAGATCGCCATCGTCGCTCCTCCCTGATGCGCAAAAATTAGACTGCTACAGCATCCATAGCGCGTCCAATCGGACGCCCGGCGCTGCAGTGGCCATTTGCCTGATTTGGCAATCAGCATACATAGGGCAGGGGCATGGATGCAAATAGTCGGCAAGAAACTGGCCGCTGGCAAGAAACTGGCGAAGCGAGACGGGAAAATTCATGGCGAATGGACAGAACAGAATTCCAGCGACGATGATCGCCATTGCGATCTCGGAACCCGGCGGACCACGGGTGCTGAAACCCGAAACGCGCGACGTGCCGGTGCCGGGTCCCGGCGAAATCCTGATCCGGGTGCGCGCCGCCGGCATCAACCGGCCGGATGTGCAGCAACGCAAGGGCGTCTACCCACCGCCGCCCGGTGCGTCGGACCTGCCGGGTCTCGAAGCGTCGGGCGAAGTTGCAGCCCTTGGCGATGAGATATCGCGCTGGCGCGTCGGCGATCGGGTCTGCGCGCTGACGCCCGGCGGCGCCTATGCCGAATATGTCAAGGTCCATGCCGGCAGCGTGCTGCCGCTGCCCGCAGGCTTCACCCACACCGAAGCGGCGGCAGTGCCGGAAAACTACTTCACTGTCTGGCATAATGTCTTCGAGCGCGGCGGCCTTAAGAGCGGAGAGACACTGCTCGTGCATGGCGGCTCGTCGGGGATCGGCACCACGGCGATCCAGCTCGCCTCGGCCTTCGGCGCCTATGTCATCACCACTGCCGGCAACCAGGAAAAGTGCGACGCCTGTCTGAAGCTCGGCGCCGACCGGGCGATCAACTACCGCGAGGAGGATTTCGTCGCAGCGGTTAAGGACGCGACCGACGGCCGCGGCGCCAACGTCATCCTCGACATGGTCGGCGGCGACTATGTGGCGCGAAACTACGAGGCCGCGGCGGTGGAAGGACGCATCGTCCAGATCGCCACGCAGACCGGGGCGACAGCCAGCGCCGATTTCTCGAAGATGATGGTCAAGCGGCTCACCCACACCGGCTCGACGCTGCGGCCGCGCACCGTCGAGTTCAAGGCGGCAATCGCCGCGGCGCTGGAGGCGCAGGTGTGGCCGCTGCTCGGCACCCGCAAGGTGGCACCGGTGATGGATATGATCTTCCCGCTCAAGGAAGCGTGGC
>NZ_RZTA01000296.1:0-441 GCF_004023115.1 Mesorhizobium sp. M6A.T.Cr.TU.017.01.1.1 | reverse complement strand
GTATAGGCCTCGCCCTTTTCGAGCAGCGTCTGCACGGCACAGGCTAGTGCCGAATCGAGCAGCGTCGCCGCCCACCCGCCATGCACGCTGCCCAGCGGATTGAGATGGCGCTCGCTCGGCATGCCACGAAAGACAGCACGCCCTTCCGAGACTTCGGTGAGAGTGAAATTCAGCTGAAAGGAAATCGGCGGCGCCGGATACTTGCCGTCGACGATGCTCTGCAGCAATTCCAAACCGGTGTATTTCAGGATGTCGGCGTGCGGAATGGTGCCGAGGCCGAGCGGTGAGACCCGGCCGGGATAAAGTTCGACCTCGCTCATGTGATGATTTCTCTGGCTGCGTCCTCGCCAGCTATGGCCTTGCCGCGCGCGTGATGTTTGCGCAAGGCGGCGAGGAAGCCGGTACGAGCGTCCGGCGGCTCGATGCCGCGCGGCTCATAGA
>NZ_RZTA01000295.1:0-448 GCF_004023115.1 Mesorhizobium sp. M6A.T.Cr.TU.017.01.1.1 | reverse complement strand
CGCGGTTGAATTTCCAGCATGATTTCAGTCGTGAGGATGTTGGCAAGCTTAGTCTCGGCATCAAGACCATGAATTGCCTTCAGATCTTGTGCAAGTTTCACCGAATACTCTGCCTTGAGGGCCCGAGTCTTGGCAGTAACCTGTGACTTGTCAATGTTGAAGCTCATGGAGGGGATGTCGTTGTCAGAACCAGATCCCCACTCTTCGGCATCCGCAAGAGCAGCAGCCTGATGGAACGACATCTCGCCCGACGTTCCTTGGAAGAAGAGGTTGGCTCCGAAGGCAGTCATCGCGCCCGCACCAGCCGAGAAGCCAGTGTTTGCTTCGTCGTAGAATGCATTGGCAGCAGAAGCATCATTGCTGTCCACGTCGTTGCCGTATGTCGGGCGAAGCGCAAAGATCAGACCAGTTGGTCCACTCATGGGCTGAACGCCACAAATATCCGCTG
>NZ_RZTA01000294.1:0-448 GCF_004023115.1 Mesorhizobium sp. M6A.T.Cr.TU.017.01.1.1 | reverse complement strand
ATCTCGAGGGGAACGACCATACGCCCGGCTTCATTTCGGCGGCCGAATTCGTCGCCGGCGCCTTTCTCTCGGTCGACCTCGATTTCCGTGCCCTGCCCGGCATCTATGTCGGCATCGTCATGGGCCGGCACGCCGGTTTCCTCACCGCCGCCGCTGCCGCATGGCAGCTTGACCCCGACAGCGGCCCGCATCTCGTCTATGTGCCGGAGCGCCCGTTCTCGGCTGCGGCCTTCATCGAGGATGTTCGAGCCACGCTCGATCGCCATAAGCGCTGTATCGTCGCCGTCTCCGAAGGCGTCAGCACCGCCGACGGCAAGGCGCTGGTCGAAAGTCTGGTGCCGCCGGACAAACTGGAGCGCGATGCGCATGGCAACGTCAAGCTGTCGGGCAGCGACCTGCCGGCCGCTCTCGAGCGTGCGCTGGCTGAAGGATTGCCGGGCAAGCGGGC
>NZ_RZTA01000293.1:0-457 GCF_004023115.1 Mesorhizobium sp. M6A.T.Cr.TU.017.01.1.1 | reverse complement strand
TGGTTGATATTTGGGGGGTTCAGCCTATGACCGGTCCTACCGGACTCATCTTTGCTCTCCGAGCCAACTATAAGGCTCAAGGCGGAACAGAAGCACTCAAGGACGAGGCTCTAACTCAGTTCTCTGGTTCAACCGGACACGATGTTACTGCACAGGGTTCAGATCCATTCGCAGACACTTCCAGTCAACAGACCGCTGGTACTACGATGTCAAGTTACCCCGCCACTCCGGGTATGTCTACCACTCTCGGGGAATCACTCGGTGATGCAACTACTAACCCGTTCGGAGAGATGGCATTTAGCATCGACCGTACATCGGTAGTTGCTAAGACTCGCGCCCTCAAGGCAGAGTACACGACTGAACTCGCACAAGATCTCAAGGCTGTTCATGGTCTTGATGCAGAGACTGAACTTGCTAATATTCTTAGCAACGAAATCATGCTGGAAATTCAACCGCG
>NZ_RZTA01000292.1:0-459 GCF_004023115.1 Mesorhizobium sp. M6A.T.Cr.TU.017.01.1.1 | reverse complement strand
GTACGGCAAACCAATGCGAAACGGCTCCCATGGGGGGCCGTTTTTGTTTGAGCGGATGTAGCGTTGTTGAATTAGCTGTTGCTAAAATGTATCTTTCCCGCAGCTATGGAAAGGAATAGCATCATCGCTGTTCCTGAGGGGATGAGGCGGTGTCACTGGCCGCGCAATCAGCATTTTTCCGCCTCGGTCTTGCACGGTCAGATCAGAAATCTGGGAGGAATGCATGACAAGAACAGCCAGCCTTGGGCGCTGCGGCGTCCTCGTTTCGACAGGTTTGGTGGGCGCGTGGCTGAACGTTGCTTCGGCTCGGGCCGAGGGCGCCAACAAGGCCGACATCGAAGCCTTGAAAAAATCGCTCGCCAAATATGAGGATTACACCGTCGCCGTCCGCGACCTCTATCTGTCGACGGTCGGCTTCGTCTACTACAGCGGAGAAAAGATAGCGGGTGCGATGGACTA
>NZ_RZTA01000291.1:0-462 GCF_004023115.1 Mesorhizobium sp. M6A.T.Cr.TU.017.01.1.1 | reverse complement strand
CGGCTGCGGACCGCCATGGAAAGGCGAATGCGGCTGGTCGCCGCCGCCGGCCATGATCTGCGAACGCCGATGACGCGCATGCGGCTGCGCGCCGAATTCCTCGACGACGAACGCGACAAATGGCTTCACGACCTCGACGAACTCGACCGCATCGCCGATAGCGCCATCCGCCTGGTGCGCGAAGAAGTGAACCAGGACGCCGTCGAACCGGTCGACCTGGCAAAGACGGTGCGCGATATCGAAGCCGAGATGGTATCGCTCGGCCATGCCGTCTCGATCGGGCACCTGGACAAGGTTTGCGTGCGGGCCGGCGCGCTTGGCCTGCGCCGCGCCTTGCGCAACCTGATCGTCAACGCCGCCACCCATGGCAAGGCGTGCCGCATCGACCTGGCCGCAGCCGACAATCGCGCCGTGCTGACCATATCTGACCATGGCCCGGGCATACCCACGGAACTCCTGAAC
>NZ_RZTA01000290.1:0-468 GCF_004023115.1 Mesorhizobium sp. M6A.T.Cr.TU.017.01.1.1 | reverse complement strand
GCGAGCGTCTTAAGAAACCGCCCGAAAGGAGATTTTTCATGCGCTCTACCGGGCAGTGGAGTGCTGGGAAAGGGAGTTGCAACTGACCGGCCATGTCAAACTGTCCGACTTCTTCCGAGCCTATGGATAGACTGGAAACCTTCCAGCCATTCGAAAGCAGGCCGCAGTTGGGCCGGCGCGAGACCCGAAGCCCGCGCAATCGGCTACGACGCGCACGGTGTAGCGGCTCACATCGTCATACTGCACCTACGCCACACACCGGCCGGACCTGATCCGGCTTTATGAGCATTGGGCTTTGTCAGTTGCCCAAGCGTGATGGCTTTCGCGACGCGGCGCGCCTTAGGAACTGAGCCGCGTCCAGGTCGAAACGCGGGAAAGAAAGACAGGAAACAGAATGGCCGATCAATTCGCAACGGACGTCATTGCCCTGATCAAGAAACGCGCCGAGTCGGAGAGCGGTGAGGGAAT
>NZ_RZTA01000289.1:0-470 GCF_004023115.1 Mesorhizobium sp. M6A.T.Cr.TU.017.01.1.1 | reverse complement strand
GAGTAGGGGAGTAGGGGAGTAGGGGAAATGGCTGAGAAAACGGGTTCCTACAAGGATCTAATTGTTTGGCAGCAGGCAATGGACCTTGCGGTGGCGGTTTACGGCGCGACGAAATCCTGGCCGAAAGAGGAACTTTATGGACTGACCAGCCAAGTGCGGCGCGCTGCAACTTCGGTACCGGCGAACATAGCGGAGGCTATGGCAGAGAGATCCGAGGCTCCTATCAACAATTTCTCCGTATTGCTCAAGGATCACTGAAAGAACTAGAAACTCAGCTTATGATCGCTGAGCGCATCGGTATCGCACCGAAAGCTACAGCGACTTCATTGTTGTCGAGTACCGAAAGTGTGGGAAAGCTTCTTCGACTTCTAATCCGCAAACTGTCAGCCGAATAGCTTCCCTACTGCCCTACTGCCCTACTACCCTACTGCCCTACTGCCCTACTGCCCTACTCCCCTACTCCCCTACTC
>NZ_RZTA01000288.1:0-478 GCF_004023115.1 Mesorhizobium sp. M6A.T.Cr.TU.017.01.1.1 | reverse complement strand
GATATTGACTTTTTCTTCATTCTTAATTGAATTAAGAATAGCCACATGGTAACCAACTATTTTTTTGAATTTACCTTCCAAAGTCAAGTATTTCATTACCTGGATAACCACTCTATCCAATGGCTTAGGCAAGGATTCTCTAGCAATGCCAGACTACAACCAATAAAATGTTTCCACGCCTGTTAGAAATTTTATAAGTTTCTCAACTTAACTAGTCTTCTCTCTAAGAATGACTGGTCCTTCCAATAGTAGGCCAAAAACCTTAGCGATCAAATGATCCAAAATGGTGAAGGTTAGACCGTTAACCACCACCTTTCCATCCTCCCACACCTCCGTAATTTGGACAAATATGCACTCGCTAAATTTGAAAAACTTCCTGAAGAAGGAAAGTAACCTTGCTTTCTCTAGGATATCCCTAACCTCCTCGTCCACCTTGAGCACATGAGGCTCTATAGTGACTGGGTCCCCTCCCATATTC
>NZ_RZTA01000287.1:0-489 GCF_004023115.1 Mesorhizobium sp. M6A.T.Cr.TU.017.01.1.1 | reverse complement strand
AACGGCTGGCTGGCCGACAAATGCGTTGCCTAATGCCAAGGCGCGTCGGCATCCCGAACAGGGTGAGCGCACGATCTGGGACGTATTCGAAGAAGAACGCGCCAGCTTCATTCCCTATGCCGGTCGCTTCGACGGCTACCATTGCATTCCCGCGTCGGTGTCGAAGACCTGCACGGTGCGCTTCGACAACAACAAATACTCGGTGCTGTCGAGCGCCGTCGGTCGGCCGGTCGAGATCCATGCTTATGCCGACCGCATCGTCATCCGCCAGGATGGCGCGGTCGTCGGCGAGCACGCACGCTCTTTCGACCGCGACGAGGTCGTCTACGATCCCTGGCACTACGTGCCGGTGCTGGCCCGCAAACCGGACGGCCTGCGCAACGGCGCGCCTTTCCGGGAATGGGTTCTGCCATCAGCCATGGAGAAGGTGCGCCGCAAGCTAGGGGCGGCCGATGACGGCGACCGGCAGATGGTGTCGATCCTCACCTG
>NZ_RZTA01000028.1:0-62497 GCF_004023115.1 Mesorhizobium sp. M6A.T.Cr.TU.017.01.1.1 | reverse complement strand
GCGGCCGAGCACGTCCTCGCTGCTTGAAAAAGTGCTTCGCGAGGCGATCCATCTCGCCACCGAGTGCGCCGCTGCGCAGGCGCTTGAGCACCCCACAATACGAAAAATAGAACTTGAGCATTCTGCCCCTCCGGCATTGTGGCGCAGGGGAATCCCGCCCCATGAGAGAGGCATGAAATATTATGTGGCGGAGGCAAGCTGGGGTTTGGCCGGCCTTGCCGGGCGTCAGGGCGGCTCCGCCACATAATCTCGCCCGACGCATAAGAACGGTTATGTGGCGCGCCACATAACCGTTCAGCGGGGCCGTCTACGTCTTCCGGGCGAAGCGGGCTGACCGGATCAAGCTGATCTTCTGGGATGGCACCGGGGTTTGCCTCTATGCCAAGCGTTTGGAGGATGGGGAGTTCCGCTGGCCGAAAGTGCATGACAGCATGATGCGGCTGACGGCCGCGCAGCTCTCGGCGCTACTCGAAGGTCTCGACTGGCGGCGAGTCCACGAGGCGCGCCGGACCCGCGTGCCAGCCCGGGCGGGCTGACCCGCGACGAAGTGAATCAGCCTGGATTCCGCTGTCGCGGGCTGTCGGCGAATATGGTCTGATCCGTTCATGGCGATGACGGCTGACCAGCTTCCCGACGATCCGGACGCGCTGAAGGCGATGGTCCTGGCGCGCGACGTCGAGAATGCCCGTCTGATTCAGATCATCAAGGAATTGCAGCGTCACCGCTTCGGCCGGCGTGCCGAGACGCTCCCCGAGGATCAATTGCTGCTGGGGCTCGAAGAGGCCGAGCAGATCGAGGCCGCCGGTGAGGAAGAGAAGGAGCAATCTGCTCCCGCCGAGCGGCAAGCAAAGGCCACGAGGCGCCGGGCCAACCGGGGCGCGCTGCCACCCCATCTGCCGCGCGTGGAGATGGTCGTCGACATCGAGGACCATGCCTGCCCATGCTGCCGCAATGGCTTGCATCGGATCGGCGAGGACGTGAGCGAACGGCTCGACATCGTGCCAGTGCAGCTGCGTGTAATCGTCGTGCGCCGGCCCAAATATGCCTGCCGCGCCTGCGAGGACGTCGTGGTTCAGGCTCCGGCGCCGGCCCGGCTGATCGAGGGTGGTCTTCCGACCGAGGCAACGGTCGCCCAGGTGCTGGTCTCAAAATATGCCAATCACCTTCCGCTCTATCGTCAGGCGCAGATCTACGCCCGGCAGGGTATCAATCTCGATCGCTCTACGCTCGCCGACTGGGTCGGCCGCGCCGCCTGGCACCTGCGTCCGGTGCATGAGCGGCTGCTTGGCAAGCTGAAGTCCTCGCTAAAACTCTTCGCCGACGAGACGACCGCGCCGGTGCTCGATCCCGGCCGCGGCAAGACGAAGACAGGCCAACTCTGGGCCTATGCCCGCGATGACCGACCATGGGAGGGGAGCCACCCGCCGGGCGTCGCCTATGTCTATGCGCCGGACCGAAAGGCCGAGCGTCCGATCGCTCATCTCGCAGGCTTCACCGGAATCTTGCAGGTCGACGGCTATGGCGGCTATCGCGTGCTGGCCGACAAATTAAGTACCTTGGACTATCATCCCGTGTTCCAGTCGCCACTCCAAATATGCCTCTTCGCCCGGAACCGGCGCGAAAGCCGAAGCATCTGCCCTCGGACGGGCATAGACCGTTTGATCCAGCGCTTCCAATTCATACTTGACCGTTTCACCGAGATATACAACTTGCCGTACGCGGGCCATAATCCGCTGGATTCCCGGTGTGATTGGCGAGTTCACCGAAGCCAGACTAATTTTGTCAGGCCGAACCACCAAGCCGGCCCGAGTGCCAGCCGTAAACTCCCCGCTGTGCTGACTTGGTCCGTGTAAACACCAGCCGTCTCCTTCGACTGCGATGTTCCCTCCATCGTGGCTTATTTCACCTCGAAAAATGTTCGCATCCCCGATAAAGTCCGCCACAAACAATGTCTTGGGGCGCTCGTAGATACCCTTCGGACTGTCCAGCTGTTCAATACGCCCGCGACTAAATATCGCAATCCTGTCGGATAGAACAATCGCCTCCTCTTGGTCGTGGGTCACGTGCAAAATTGTAATGCCGAGCTCCTGATGCAGACGTCGCACCTCCAGTTGCAACGTTTCACGAAGTCTCTTGTCGAGGGCCCCAAATGGTTCGTCCATAAGTAAGAGACGCGGCCGGTAAACGACGGCGCGAGCAAAGGCGATACGTTGTTGTTGGCCTCCCGAAAGCTGCCGTGGGAACCGGTCCTCCAAGCCCTCCAGTCCGACCAGGCGGAGCGCTTCACGAACCAATCCCGCTCGCTCAGCCTTCGGAGTACGCGTCAACGGAAACCCGATATTCTGCCCCACGGTAAGGTGCGGGAACAAGGCATAATTTTGAAAAACCATTCCGATCCCACGTTTGTGAGGAGGAATGTGAGTTGCGTCGTGTCCGTCAATGAGGATGCGACCCTCCGTTGGCTTGATGAACCCTGCTACCATGTTGAGCGTGGTGGTCTTACCGGAGCCGGAAGAGCCAAGAAGGGTTAGAAATTCGCCGGTCCGCAGTTCCAGGTCGATCGCATCGACGGCGACAAGACTTGCAAAAGCCTTGGTAACACCCTGCAGGATAAGAGCCGGCTGTGAGACATCCGCCATCACTTCACTACCTCGAATCGGAATGTTCATCGCTACACGCTTTCGCCTAGGAGTTGCCGGCGCCCTCGGAGAAGCATGAGCCCGAGCACAAGTGAACTCATTACAAGGAGCAACATCGAGACTGCGGCACCTGAAGGATCTATCGAACCCTTAACGTCGGAGAAGAGCCCGACGGGAATGGTCGTGACCTGCGCACTCGTCAGAAAAGACGCGACGATGTACTCATCCCAGGATCCAAGAAAGGCAAAAACAAACCCGAATAGAATTCCTGTGTAAATCAGCGGGACAGTTACGCGCCAAAAAACCACGACCGGACTTGAGCCCATGATCGCCGCCGCCCGTTCGAGATTGCGATCCACAGTGACCAGGGCGGCCATTATCATGACGATGGGAAGTGGGAGATTTAGGACGGCGTGCGCCAGAATCAGCCCTGGCACGGTCCCTATCAGGCCGCCCCCCACCTTGACCGGCCCGATCGACCATCCAAGAGCCCAAACAAAGAACATGCCGATAGCAATCACGACTGTCGGAATAACTAGCGGCGACAGGAGAACGGCCAGCGCGACTCGCTTTCCGCAAAATCTGCCTCGTACGAGGCCAAGCGCAGCCAGCAGGCCGAGAATAGTTGCAAGCGCCGCAGAACCGATGCCCACCTGAAGCGAAGCAACGACGCGATGCCGCCAGTCGGAGCTCGTCAATACAGCCTCGTACCAGCGGACGCTGAAGCCGACCGGCGGCCACTGCATGTTCCTGGGTTCGGTGAAACTCAACGGTAATAGAATGAGCATCGGAGCAATCAAGAACAGGCAAACGAACACACCAAAAACGCCGAGCAGCACCCGAGTGAATATATCTGGAGTCATTCGGAAACCTTTACGCCGAAAACATCGCCGAGCCTTACAGCGAAACTAGCCGCGAAGAGCACGACAAAGGTTAGGGCGAGCAGTACCATACTGATGGCACTCGCGTATCCCCACTGCAGGTGTCCGACTGCGAACACGACTTGCTCAACCACGTAGACACCGCGGCCATCTCCCAAAAGCGCGGGCGTAATATAGAAACCTAATGCGAAGACGAACACGAGCAAACTTCCTGCGAGTACACCAGGCATGCTGAGGGGCAAGATCACGCGAACGAACGTTCGGGCCGGACGTGCGCCGAGGATCGCGGCAGCACGCGAATAGTCCCGATCGATCCGGCGCATGACCGCATAGATCGGAAAGATCATATAGGGCAGCAGCACCGCTAACGTGCCGACCATTACAGCGAATTGATTGCGGATTAATGGTAATGGATTGCTGATAATACCTGTATCGATCAACGTAGCGTTTATAACTCCCGTGTCGCGCAGCAGCACGGTCAAGGCATAGGTTCTTACGATGAAGCTGAGCCATGATGGGATGAGAACGGCTAGCTGCAGGGCCGCGGCAAGCCTCGAAGGCGCAATATACATTAGATACGCATATGGATAGCCTATGAGTAAAGCCCCGACGGTGGCTACCAGAGCCGTTTTTATAGTTGTGAGAAAGGACCGAGCGATTAGCGGCGAAGAGCCAAGGCGGACATAATTCTCGAAGCCAGGGTGGGGGTCCAAAAAGCTCTGAACGACCACGTATACAAGCGGCCAGATGAAGAAAGCCGCCAGAAACACTAGGGCCGGCAGCACCAGCCAACCCCATTGGTTGGCCGGCGCCGCCTCTGCCCTCGCGCTTGATGGCGGATTCCTGCCGGCACTTGGCCGGTCATCTGAAGCCCTCGACATTTGACCCCCGAGCAAACGCAGCTCGATAGCCGATTTAGCCTTGACGGTTATGTTTGCGATCGAAGCGCCGAAGGGAGACGTCATTCTCATCTTACTGGGACTTCCATTGCTGGAACCGTTCGTCAATCTCGTTGGCATGACTAGCCAACCAGGACGAAACCTGCGGATCGTCCATGATGATGTGAGGTTCATCGAGATGGCTAGTGGGGTAGAGATCCTGCCACTTTGGATTGACTCTGGCCTTTGTATTTACAGGACCGGTTGCAATGCAGTCGGTTAGGCGGCCGTTGACCTCCTTGCTCAAGACGTACGAAATATATTGCATCGCATTCGCCGCATTCGGATTGCCCTTGGGCACGCCCAGAAAGTCCGTTCCGATCAAGGAACCGCTCCACACCATCCCTACTGGTTTACCGCTGGCCTTTACTGCGTCAACGCGATTCGCGAACGCCATCGCAAGCGAGGCCTCTCCCGATGCGAGCAAGTCCTGAACCTGGCTTCCGGAATCCCAAAATATCATCTCGCCTTTAATACTGTCGAGCTTCTTAAATGCACGATCGTAATCAAATGGGACGATGTCATTCGGAGCCACACCATCGGCCATCAACGCCATCATAATTGTAGAAGAAGCTAGATTCGCGACACCGCGCTTCCCGGGAAATTTCTTCAAGTCGAAAAAGTCTGACCACTGCGTCGGGATTTCACCCTCAGTCTTATCCGAATTGTACGCTAGGACAGTGGCATAGGTGTCGAATGGAGCAGCGTTACTTAACGCGAGTCCAGGAATAAGGTCCTCTTTAGGGATTCTCGAGTAGTCAATTGGCTCAAGATAATCATTTCCATCTTGGCTCTGCGCGAAGCTTGAGTCGGTCCATTGCACATCCGCCATGAATTGCCGAGTCTGCACTTGGAGTTTGAATTTCGAGTTATCAAGGTTCTCGGGCGCGGTCAGGATTTTGATTCCCGTCGCCTTCTCGAATGGTTCGTAATACGCCGTGCGCAGACAATCGGCAAATTGGCCCGTCCCGGTTTGGATCGTCAGCGTCTTACCTTCTGCGCTCGCCCGATCGAGTACAGGCATAACTACGAGAATCGCTCCCAGCGCCGCTGCGCTACTCACGGCAATGCCACGGTCAAGTGGCCTCCTCCCACTCGAGAACGGGCCATAGCTCTTCGATGTTTTAAGTCTCATTTTTCCTCCATAGCGTTGCGGCAGTTCTTTGACGGCAAATTATTGAGTTTCGCTCGCGACGATCAGTCCCCGAACGGCTTAAATCAAATTCAGTTTTCATATGGTCGTCATCTGGCAGCCAGATGGATTTCAGGCTTGACACGAGCCGTCCCGATGCTGCGCCAATCGCAGCGCCGGTTCCGAACCCGCCCCTCGAGCGAGGTCATTAGCCGCTTTAAGCTGGATCGATCGAAATCAAATGCGCGCAGAATGCTCGCAGCTAGGCAGCTCTCAACGGGACGATTTCAGGCCACTGAAGCGAGTGCAAGGCATGATCCGGCGCTACAATACGCTCACCAACTTGGGCGAGCGCCGCCCACATAGTGGCTTGCAATGAGGTTATAACCGGCATTCGGTATCGTTCAGTCAGTTCCCGAAGAAGGTGGCGTGTGCGTAGCGCTGCGCAACTGACGAACATTGCCGTCGCTCGCTTATCATAGGCCGCTGCAGCAATAGCGCGTATCTGGTCGTTGGACGCGCTATCTAGATCTTCGACTGACGTCGTTGGAATTGGACTGACCTCAAATCCGGCTTCCGTCAAAAACTCCCTCAATTTCTGGTTAGTTTCCGCTGGATATGGCGTGCCTACCGCAACTCTTTGGGCTTGCAGAGCCGTAAGCGCGCCGACTACCGCACCGCTCGTTGTAAGCGCACGAGGTGCCCCCGCACTCACTATTGAATGTCTAATTGCCCGTTCCCCTTGGAGGCCATTTACAAAGCTACCAGATGTACAGTTAAACACCACTATATCGGGGTCGGTGCCGGGTAGCATCGTGCTACTAATAAACGATCGAGTTGCAGATTGGACGACTTTGTCGCTCCCGATTATGCAATCTATCGAGAGGTTGCTCTCAAACCCAAATTCTGGCAGCTGCAACCGCGTTATAAGTGGCGTTACGTTTTGTGGGCACCATTCCCAAATTTCGTCATCCAGGCCCGTGTCGGGCACTATCAACATTCCTATCCGCTTGCCCATCTTAAGCGCCCTTTCGGTCATATTTCCATCATGAGGGACACGGAGGGGAGAACTGGATCAAAGATCATGCTTCAAACTGCACTTGTTCAGACAGATTGGAAGAGAAGACCGGGCTCGTCGAATACAGAGTGTATATGCCCGACATCTAACTTCTAGATAGATCACGCTCGGTGACTTCTGGGTACAAAGTTGGGCGAGGACATCTCCGCTCTGTCAAGCATGAGCCGGGAAGTGGAAACTCTTCCACGGTCTGCCCCCCCTCACACGTCCTTCTGGCTTGATTGGCAAGCAGCTACAACGCAAGGCGAGACCGTCTGTTGTGCCATTCTCGACGACGGAATCGGACCAAGTGACTACCGGACCTGCAAAGCATGCTTAGCAAATGAAGGTCGCGAAATTGACGGGCAAGCGCTGCCAACATCTCATGGACGACCGGCATGGATGCTACGCTAGTCGGTAACCGCGACAGCTGTACTAATCGTCAGCCCCCGGCGTGTCTCCCGTTTCTTTGGTGATAGAGGTCTGGCGCGCCGGATTTCAGCCTTTGAGAGGCCTCGCAAGTAGGGCCAGTTCCTCGTCCCTGTCAACATGCAATCCGGATCGGATAGCGCAAACGATGGACGTGGTAGGCGCGCGAATATGAATCGAATGAGTTGACAGCGATACAAGTGGATGCAGGATGCCTATGAGATCTCCCTGCTTTATGCGATCCAGCACCGAGCAGCGAGGTTCGAAAATTCCCTGCGCCGGCGATTTCAGCTTGTCAGAAGCAAGCGTTTCAAGTGTCTGGCCAGACTTCCTTTGACGGAAGGTCGGATAATCGGATTCTCCTTGAACGAGACCGAGCGCGACTAGCGCGTTGCGCACTCCAGCTTCATAGATTGCGAGAGCCTCAGAGGTGACCGTGCCACCGCCGAATTCCGCGCAAATGAAAACCTTGCCTTGGGTTTGAGCGAAGGTATCAAACATTCCAGGGGTGTCGTCGTGCTCCCAGAGCAAGGTAGCTGGTAGTTTGAATGCGTCTGCCATTCTCACGGTCCTAGCCATAAGATCGCGATCGGCAACAGGGTGCGTCGTGGCGGCAGGTGGAAAATCCCACGTTGGTCCGAAACTGTGCAGATCAAATACGGTATCGACCATTGGCAATAACAGACCGGAAACCGCATCCGCGATTCGTTCGGTTACCGTACCATCGGCGCGGCCCGGAAACACTCGATTGAGATTCAAGCCGTCAATTGGCGTATTGCGGGTGCACGCCTGCAAAGCAAGCGGATTGAGTACTGGCACGATGATGACCCTTCCACAAGTTTGCGCTTTAGGCAGCCACTCAATAACCCGTCGTGCGACAATCGGACCTTCCAATTCGTTGCCGTGACATCCACCTGTGATGAGGAGACGGGGTCCCTCCCCTTTATTTAAGTTGAAAACTGGAAGCGAAAGAGCCCCGTAGTCTGCCCCGTTGGGGACAACGAGGTTGCCTATGCTCAGACCAGGCGCTTCGGGATCGAATGTGAGGTGTGGCGTTTCGGTCATTGATCAACCTCAGGAGTTATAAGTAATTCAGAGTACCGAGCAGCTTGCTTCGGTTTCTCCAGAAATGGCAAAGAGGGCTTAGGGGAGGGTTGGCAACCCAACCAGGTCACAAAGATCTGGGGTGCATTTTTAGCCGTCGGGTTTAAGGCGGTTCAACTGCGCTGATTGAGGCAAGCGGCTTCTGATACTGACGGGAATGGCCAATGTCTCAAGTCGCAATTTCTCGACTGGCAGATATTCTCCACGATCTCCAGCCGCCAGATTCGGATTCAAAAGTCCTCCGGCCAGAGATGCGATGATGTCTATCCAGGACTGAAGAAGTTGAATATGCTCCTCCGATCGCCGCCCGCCGATCAATACGTTTCCTTAAGTCGACCCGCTGTCCAGGAATTGCTCATCCAGCGCTCGGTCAAAATGCGCCAGCGTTGCCGCGCAACCGTCAACCACGGGCGCCCTGACGACGCCGGAGGCCACTCCGGCCACCCGATTAGCGGGTACTCGTCTTGATGTACTTTCGCGACTTCACGCATGATGAAGCGTATGTGGTATGCTGCTCAGCACTTCCACGCCACTCTCTGTTATCAAGACGTGGGCGCCGGCCCCGATCAAGTACCCACTTTCGCTGCGCAATATGTTTGGCATGTGCAAAGTCATGCCAGCGCTAAGAACATCCTCCGCGCCGGGCTCTAAACTAAGGTTGCCGCGTTCAGTCCAATGAAGGCCAGTTAGATATCCTGTTCGTTGGCGAAAAACTCCCTTGCGTCCAGAACGCTTCAGCACCTCTCGGCCCGCAGCGTCCACCGCGGCTGCGGTGGTACCCGGCCTGATAGCTGCAACGAGGGTCTCGATGACCTCCTCCGCCAAGGCGTGCAATGACTCTGCCTCAGGATGTCGACCAAGCACGGCGCACCGGACCATTCCGGCGGCGTACCCGTGTTTGGATGCGCCTATTTCTAAGAAGGCCGGCTCGTTATTGCTAATGGAATGATGCGTTGCAGGGCCATGCGGCAACTTCGTCCGCTCGCCGAAAAGAATCGTGGCTGCGGGAGCCAGTCCAACTTCGCCGCCAGTGTTGTTCACGTCTGCCTTGATCGCCGCTGCTATAGTCTCCGCCATTTCCAATTCGGTAACGCCCACCCGCAGCGAGGTCTGGAAGGTTCGCATCGCCAAGTCGGTCATGCGCATCGCGTCGCGCATGCATTGGAGTTCTAGCTCACCCTTGACCGCCGCAACCGAAGAAACCAGCCGACTCGCATCGGAGATCTTCAGATCGGGAAGCTGCGTCTGAATTGCACTAACATCAGCCGGTGCGAGGTTCCAGCAGCTAAGTTCAAAACCGACCCGCTTGCCTTGTAGCCCAAGCCGGCGAAGGACGTCGGCGCAAACTGTCCCAAAATCGGGCTGGTGGGTATAAGTAACGATATCGTCGATGCAGCAATACGCACGGACGGCGTGCTCGTCGTATTCTCGAACGACATATGTCGGCGGCCGACCGGGCACCAGAATCAAAGGAAACGGCGCGAAATATCCGCCGCTCCCATCATATCCGCTGAGATACCGAAGATGCCCATGGGCGCTCACTACAAGTGCGTCCAGTCTAGCGTTCGCCACTGCCTCTAACACGTTAATCTGCCGGCGCTCGTACTCTGATCTTGGGAAAGGGACACCGGTGAGAGGAATCGCAGAGGATATTATCGCCATATTCACCTCATTTACTATTTTGATCCGGTTCGGCCGCGCCACCTCAGACCGAGGTTAGAGGGTGTCGATAAGTTTCCGGTTTTTGTCCAATAAGACATGAAACCGTTCCGAAGGTTGGCGTCAAATTCAGTTTTGATATCGTTCTCATCTAGCGGCGAGATGCAGCCACGGCCCAGCGGCGAGTTGACCGTCCCCGGACAAAATCCGCGCATCTCTTTCACTCCATCGTCTCACACAGTCGTTGCGAGCCGACGACATTTACTGGGGGCTGGCAGGCGCCACTGGGTGCTGTTGTCGGCGGTGTGTGCTGGTTTGGACCAGGTCCAGCACCTTGGCTGGCGTCGCGTTCGTGCCGCTCTTTGGCAACAGGCATCATCGTCAATCACAAGAACATCGCCACTGTATCCTTCAGCCGCCGTCGATACGTGCTACTGCGGGTAGCGATGACCATCAGCCGATCTTCCCGAACCTAGCCCGGACATCACCTCCGGTGACCCGGATCAGCTATGATTGGCCGACATCACACACGTCGTGCGGCTCGCCTATGTCGCCGTTGCCCTGAGATGCCCCGGTCGCGAGGGGGGCATGCGACACGCCACTCAACCCGCTCGATTTCCCGCACGGTGACGCTGCCAGTGTTACCCGCCGCATCCAAACCGCGGCTGTGTGCCTGTTCCGATCTCGGACTACCTCGGACTACACAGGCGGACTCCTGCAACACCGATCTTTTTGACGAAGATCAGCCTAGGACTCCACGACGATTGAGGACCAAGGACTTATCTCGATGCTAGATCGCGGCAATATATAAACCCTATTTGACGCCGACCGCCATGTATCTTAACCGTTGCCGGTACCAAGGGCGAAGGCGAGAATTAGCCGATATCGGAAGACCCCGCAATGGTGACAAAGCATTCTAGCGCAGAGTTTGAGAAGCCTCCCTCGGAGTACTCGCCTGAAAGTCTCGGAACGGCGGCCGCCCGCTCGGCCTTGGAGGGATTTGCCGGCCGTTCTGACCTCGTGCACGAGTTTCTGACCGCGCCCTTCGGCCGCCACAGTCCCGAGTTGCGCTTCATTTTGGACGTCATGCGTTCTCAGCCAACAGCTGGTAAATGGTTCACTGTCATGACTAAACCTTATAGTGAGTGGCGCGCTGCGCGCTGGACGCTGGACGGAATGCAGGTCGCCGAAGTGGCGCCAGCGCAGTTTCAATCACGCGATGATGTTGAGCGCTGGGTTTTTAAGCAGCGTTGGCAACACCTCATCGGTCGGCTCCCAATGCAGGAGGACGAGAACGATGCCTGACGATCGCTCTCTGATTATTGGCTATGCCGACCGCGACAGCGTAAGACCAGGCGAGGACATTGGCTTTGCTGTGAGCTGCATGAAACTCGACAGCTTTGAATGCGAGTTCGTCCGGCTGCTCGGTTGCGACGCCGGACCGGAGATGCCACCATTCTGTCCGGCCGTAATGGCCGCGCCGGAGGCTGGACGTTATCCCGGACGCGAGCAGCCCATTCGTGCTGGCTCATACATCGAAGTCAAGCAATCCCAGCGCTTGGCTAATCTTGGGCCGGTAACGATTTTTGCCAATATTATGCCCACCTATATCAACGGCCAACCGAGTTGCGTTGTTAGTACGCTAACCGCGGGCGGGCGTGGGGGATTGACTTTACGCCTTGAGACAGACGGCTGTCTGGCAGCAATACTCGGGAATCCTGTTGAGCCGCGGATCTACCGAGTGGAGCGCCCCCTGCCCCTCTGGCGGTGGAGCTTCGTAGCGGTTGTCTACGACCCTGAACACCATCAGTTGCTGCTTGTGATGTATCCCTTACCTTCGGGCACACACGACCATGCCGCCGCGAGCTGGCTGGCCGTGGACAAGGTGGAGTCGCTCGCGCGCGGCGACGGCAGCCTCCTAATAGCGGCCGAGCGCGATGACCACGGTTTTCCTTGCCATCACTTCAACGGCAAAATTGAGCGTCCTCGGATATTGGCTACGGCGCTATCGCTCGATCAACTTGGCGATCTGGCTGCACGCAAGCCGACAGAATCTGTGGACTGGCCCTTGCTGGCCGATTGGGATTTGGCGAACGAGCAGGCATCGGACGTTGTGCGAGATCGATCTGCCTTTGACCATCACGGCGTCTGTATTAATAAACCTACCCGCGCCGTGCAAGGATCAAACTGGGATGGCTCAACCATGGATTGGCGCCAGGCACCTGATCAATACGCAGCTATTCACTTCCACCACGACGATATCGAGAACCCAGGCTGGCAGGAAGACTTGCGGCTCACCGTGCCAAACGACTGGCCGAGCGGCTGCTACGCAGCCCGTCTGCGCGGGGCGGAAGCAGAGTTTTATATTCCCTTCTACGTGCGGCGGATTGCCCAAGCCTCCAGCAATGTTGCCTTTTTGGCGCCGACCGCGACTTATGCGGCTTACGTCAATTACGGCGTCCAACGGCAGGCGATTGAGTACTACAGCGGCTGCCTCTCCTGCTACACTCCGCTCGATCTTATGGTTCTTGAACTGCCTGGTATTGGCAAATCGCTCTATGATCCGCACGACGATGGCAGTGAGCGGCGCATTGGATCGCTTCGTCGCCCGGTTCTGAACATGCAACCCGGAGGGCGACTCTGGAACTTTCAGATCGATCTTTGTCTACTTGGCTGGCTGGCCCGGGAAGCTCCGGATCACCAAGTGCTGACGGACGAAGACCTCGACAAAGAGGGCTTGGCCGCTTTGGACGGGTGCAGCGTGCTGGTGACGGGGAGTCATCCGGAATACTGGTCGCTACCGATGTTACAGGCCGTTGACGGCTTCTTGGCCCGGGCCGGGCGGCTCATGTATCTGGGCGGTAACGGCTTTTGCGCCGCGATCGATTTCCATCCGCAACGGCATGGCTTGATCGAGTTTAGACGGCGCTTTGGAGGCAATGGTCGCTATGGCGCTGGGGAGGCTCATAGCAGCTTTAGTGGCCGGCTCTGCGGCAGCTGGCAGACGCTGGGTAGACCCGAACAGTCGCTCGTCGGCGTCGGCTATGTGACAGAGGCTTTCGATAGCTGCAGTTACTATCGTCGCTTGACAGAGAGTGATGATCCCCGTGCAAGCTTTATCTTCAAGGGGATCACCGAACGGGTCATCGGTGACTTTGGGATCTTGGGAGGCGCTGCTGGTCTCGAGATCGATACGGTCGATGAAGAGTTAGGTACACCAGGCCATGCCCTCGTGGTGGCCTCATCGGAACAGCATGGCAGCTCATATACGCGAGTGTCGCCTGGAGCCGCCTTGTTCACCTCCCTCTGGAACGAGGCGCCAAGGGAGCCTGTTCATGCCGACATGACTTTCTTCGAAACACCCGCAGGTGGCGCAGTTTTTTCTGTAGGCTCGATCGCCTGGGCCAGCAGCCTCCCGCATGCCGGTTACGCCAACAACGTGGCACGCATTTCCGAAAACGTGCTACGCCGCTTTCAGGATCCGACGCCTTTCCAAATGCCCGGCTGATAAACGACAGTTTCGATGGACTATCCAAAATGCCGCGCCGGGTCCTCATCGAAAGGCTTGCCGAGAAGGTTAACTGGCATCGACGTCGTCGGCTTGCCGGACATGCGGGCCTTCCTTTTCCAAGAACGGCCAGAGTTCGGCGACGGTCGCAGCCGACGCCGTGCGGCGCGGCGGCAGTCGGAATCCTGGCCACGAAGCTTTTTCCTCGACCGCCCATAGCTTGGCGATGTTCTGTCGACGGTTGCGCTCGTCACATGTGAGCCGGACACGGGCGACTCAGAGAACTTGCGCTTCAAATTCGCGTCAGCGGACCCCCGGCGCACTTCGCTTCCGCGAGCCGTTATGGGCACCCATCCGTCGACCTGAGCAGTCCTATGTAGCCGAGAGATGCCGTTCCACGCAGTCGCCGCCGCGGCTGTCCCCGAAGAGGCAGGCGACCATGGCTCCGCCGTGCCGCCAAAGGTTTTATCGTCCCGTGCGTAAGTCCATACTCAGGCCGTCTTCGTCTTGCCGAAGCCCGGCGAAAAGGTCGGCAGCGTCCTCTCGTGGCATAGAGCACGTCCTGTGATCGATGAATCGATTGTGGAGTGACGGTTGCGTTTTGTGCTGATTCAACGTCCACCTCGATGGAGGTTGACGATGGGAAAAGCATTGAGCGTGGATCTTCGGTCGCGGGTCTTGAAGGCTTCGGACGAGGGCATGTCGGCGCGGCAAGCGGCGGCGGTTCGGCGTGGGAGTGTCCAGCGCGATCCGCTGGATTGCGCGGGCGAAGATCGGCGAACTGGCGCCCCGCCCGCAGGGCCGCAGCCGTGCCTCCAGCCTCGATGCGCATGAAGCCTTCGTCGTCGGACTGATCGAGGAGCGCAAGGACATCACGCTGAACGAGATGGTGGAGCGGCTCGTCGCCGAGCAGTCGGTGCGCATCAGCCGCAGCGCCTTGAGCGCCTGGCTTCGCCGCCACGGCTGGACATTCAAAAAAAGTCCGCGCACTGAGCAGGATCGCCCCGACATCCTGAAGCGGCGCCGCGACTGGTTCGACGGCCAGCTCGACCTCGATCCGGCGAAGCTCGTGTTCATCGATGAGACCGGCCTCTCCACAAAGATGGCCCGCCTGCGTGGAAGAGCGCCGCGCGGCGAGCGCTGCCGGGCCGGCGTGCCGCATGCCACTGGAAGACCACGACCTTCACCGGAGCGCTGCGGCTGACGGGCATGACTGCGCCCTTCGTCTACGACGGCGCCATGAACGGCAACGTGTTCCTGGCCTATGTCGAGCAGGTGCTGGTCCCGACATTGTCGGAGGGCGACGTAGTTGTCATGGACAACCTGCCCGCCCACAAGGCCGCCGGCGTGCGCGACGCGATTGAGACCGCAGGCGCGAGCCTGCTCTACCTGCCGCCTTACAGTCCCGACTTCAACCCGATTGAGAACGCCATCGCCAAACTCAAGGCGCTGCTGCGAGCAAAGGCCGAGAGAACCATCAAGGCGTTGTGGGACACGGTCGGCGCGGTCGTCGACCTCTTCACCCCAGCCGAATGTGCCAACTACTTCAAAGCCGCAGGATATGAACCGGATTAAACAGGACGCGCTCTAGACCCGCGCGCCCGCCTTGATCAGCGCCAGGATACGGTCGGCGAGCGGGGTGAGATGGAGCCGACCTGGCCCGTCCAGTTGCCCATGGAGCGGCTGATCTCGACGCAGTCGCGGGCATAGATGCCCTCCTGGCGACAGAACCGCAGGCCCTCGGCGTGAACCTCGTCGCCGGCAAAGGCCTGCTGCGAGCTCACGCGATGCGTCCGCGCCACCGTCGAGACATTCGGCCCCGGCGCCAGCGCCTCCTCCACAATCCGCGCTTTCGCCTCCGCAGACCAGCGGCGGCGCAGCAAGGGCGGGCTCTCCTCAAGCCGGTTCTCAACCGCGTCGATGACTGCAAATGTCTAGACTTGGGTGCAGACTGCAATCAAACTCCCGCGCAGTTCATCACGAGAGTATCGCCGTCTTCGCTCAGCGAAGACGGGGTCAGGTAGCGTTTACTCTATAGAAGTGCGTGCGATAGCACATTCCACAGAGCCTGAATGACTACAACTAGGGTGCCGCTGTTGATGGCAGTCCGTAGCGGATTCGGCTCGTCTCGATCCTACGAGTTTCCTCTCGCTGCCGTTGATACATATCATTGAAGGCAGCTAGCCGAATTAGGTGATACAAATCAAAGCCGGCTTTTGCGAGAATTTTGGGGAAGATACTTCCTGCCGTCAACCCCGGCACTACATTGACTTCGAAGAAGTAAACACGTTGCTTCCCGTCAACGATGAAATCGAGGCGAGCAAATGTGTGAACCTTGAACGCCCGAGCAATCTGCGTGGAAATTGAGGCAATACGACTTTGAAGGGTATTCTCTACGTCGTGGAACTCAACAGAGTAGCTGCCTTTCTGCGTCTTCTGATCATACCCGAGGAAGCCCGTGGGGTTGTTGATCCGAGCGACCGGAAGCGGGGTAATCTCATAGCCATCGATTAGTACGCCGCAGGTGTACTCTGTTCCAACTATTCGTTGCTGAACTAGGAACGAGGGGTCATACGGCGCGATCCGTTCGGCATAAGAACGGAGGTCATCCTCCGAAAGTCCGTCCGTGCACTCGGCAAGGAAGGATCCTCCGAGCGTGTTCGGTTTGAGAACACATGGGCCAGCAAGATGCTGCAGGGCCTCCGCGATGCCCTCTTTGAGATTCCCTTGGGAGATGTGGACCGTAGGAATGGGAGTCAACTCAGGGCAAAGTCGATTGGCAACTACGCCTTGCAAATATTTATCTGCTGAGAGCATGGCCGCAGTCTTGTCGCCAAAGCTTCCTGGAATGTCATGGAATTGGGCAAGAGCCTGTATTTGGCCGTCCTCTCCATCCTGACCTTGAAGAAGTGAAAAGACAAAAAGGCCGTCGCTCTTGAGTAAGTGAGCGAGAGAAGCAAGCGGATGCGTCCTGGCGCGAGCCGCGAACTCGTCGTGGTTGGGAAGTCGATCCCCCTCCAGCGCGAGCCTAAGTAGGTCTCCAAATCTGGAGATGTAGTAGATGGATATTGGTGAAATATCCGCATCGGGAGCATTGTTGAAAACCTCAGCAACGTGATTATACATCGCAATCGACCAGTCGTGCTCTACCGACCGCCCGCCATAGATCAGTGCCAATTGCATCATAGATTGTCCTTCAAATGAGTTGTATAGTCATCTTATGGTCGGGCTAGGTAAGCGGGGGCCTCTAGGACTGGGCCGCTTGGTATCCCCTGTGACAGTCCGTCCCCGTGAGCCGTCAGCAATTGGCCGACACGGGACCTGTCAGGCGCTGCTGCCAGAGGGGCCTTGGCGAACGGCGAATGTCATCTTTCCATCATCGGCGAGTCCAGTATCGTAGAACATGCGTTCGCGGATGGAATTGTCTCGGTTAAAGGTCAGGACTCGCGGTCGCATCTCTGCGATCTGATGCTTCTCAACATAAACGGACGAGCAAACGATTATCTCATCTCCGAGCTGGCAGGTTCGAGCAGCGGCTCCATTCAACACACAGCAACGAGAACCCCTCTCACCGTAAATGACGTATGTGCTAATGCGCGCGCCTGAAGCCTTGTTCCAGATCTCGACGAATTCCAGCGGAAGAATACCTGCCTCCTCGCAGTGGTCTGGATCCAGAGTTATTGAGCCGTGGTAGTTCAGGTCCGCATCTGTCACATTAATTCCATGAAGCTTGGCGGCTACAACTTTTCTCATCTACAGTGTCCTCTTTCGGCTATGGATCCAACGAGAGTGTCAGCAGTAATCGTAGTCGCGGAGTACCGAGATTTCACCGATATTCTGTGACAGGTCGAGAGGACCGTCATTGCGACGGGGCGCCCGGGGGCAAGATGACTAGATCATCAGGCCGGCTCGCTATGGGGCGATGGCATTCGCCCGGCGCCCCCCGACCTGACAGTGGTGCTTCCCTTCTGTTATCGATCACGCTGTCACCACGACGTAAATGTCAGTCCCGCCACCTTGCACGAACGCAGCTAAACTCGTGCCAATTTGGCTGATCAGAGCCGAAGTGCTTGATTTTCAGCTATTTAGCCTGAGCAACAAGAGATTTATATCACCGGCCTGAGTCGCGAACCCGACAAACGACAATGTCGGATGGCTTGCGTTATGGTTTGAAGCTATAGGGCGATGCTCCGGTGCGCGGCGAAGACATATCTAAACCACCTAATCCTTCCGCCTGATTGCAGGCACGCTCGTTGGGCTGCAGTCCAGCAATTTGACCTCGACAAACATCGAGCCGACCTCATCGATCAGGTGACGCATGATGGGGCCAAGGTGATCGCGGAGAAGCTTCTTTCGAGCCGCCATTATGGTGATCGGACCGCCGCTAGGGCGAAGAGTAGGTGATTTCGCGTTCTTTCTCCCCACGTGAGGCTAGCGCGTGGAGCGAAAGTCCAATTTGAAGACACGCCTCACTCGCGCGCAACTGCTGACCTTGCCCCTCTGATCTAATCCGGTTTGAAGTTCGTTCTGGCCCATCCAGAGGACCAGGACATGAAACGCAGCCGCTTCTCTGAAGAGCAGATCATCGGAATTTTGAAGAAACACGAGGCCGGGGTATCGGTTGGCGATCTGTGCCGCAAGCACGGGGTCAGCGACGCCTCGATCTACAATTGGAAGGCCCGCTTCGGCGGGATGGATGTCACCGAGGCTCGGCGACCTGAAGGCGCTGGAGGACGAGAACACGCGCCTGAAGCGGCTTCTGGCCGACGCCATGCTCGACAATGCCGCGTTGAAGGACCTTGTGGGAAAGAAATGGTGACGCCCGCGGCCAAGCGGAAAGCTGTCGCTCGCCTGAAGGAAGGCTTCGGGATGAGCGAACGGCGGGCGTGTAAAGCCATCGGCTGTTGCCGCATGACGGTTCGCTACCAGACCAGCAGGCCGGACGACCGCGAGGTTCGCGAGCGGATGAAGGCGATCGCGCAGGAGCGACGCCGGTTCGGCTACCGGCGTCTTCTCGTGATGCTGAGGCGGGAGGGCCTGGTCGTGAACCACAAGAAGCTGTTCCGGCTCTATCGGGAGGAGAAGCTCGCCGTTCGCCGCCGTGGCGGCCGCAAGCGGGCGATCGGGACCAGGGCGCCGATGCTGGTGCCGCTGAGGCCCGACGAGCGCTGGTCGCTCGACTTCGTATCGGACCAGCTCACCGACGGGCGCCGCTTCCGCATCCTGGCCGTCGTCGACGACTGCACGAGACAGTGCCTGGCACTCATCGTTGATACGTCTCTCTCGGGCATGCGGGTTGCCCGTGAATTGGACCGGCTCATCACCAGCGCGGCCGGCCCAGGATGATCGTCAGCGACAATGGCAGCGAGTTCACCTCGAACGCCATCCTCTCCTGGGCGGATCAGAACCGCGTCGAATGGCATTACATTGCGCCCGGCAAGCCGATGCAGAATGGCTTCATCGAGAGCTTCAACGGCCGACTGCGCGATGAACTGCTCAACGAGACGCTGTTCACCTCGCTGGCTCAGGCGCGCGTAGCCATCGCCCTGTGGCACGCCGACTACAACACCGCGCGGCCGCACTCCCCCCTGGCAGACCCCGGCCAAGTTCGCCAGCACCTTCAATCCGCGACGGTCGCTCGCGCTGCGCTATGCCAAAGGCTCCGCGCCAGCGCCCGTCGCTTCACCCGCCCAGCAGGGCACAACCCACGCCGGAAACGAACTCAAAACTGGATAGAAACTGGGGGCAAGGTCACTGCTCATCCTCGATGACATACCCCAACCTCACCGACCAACAGCCATTCCATCTGTTCGAAATTCGTCGACGAACGCTAGCCTCGTAGATCCATCCTAATCACCGCCCCCGTCCCGGCGGCGAGATGGTATAATCTCACCGCAGTCGCCGACGCTATTCTCGAGGGGATCGTCCACAAAGACCCACTGCATCGTGCTCCAGGGCAACAGCATGCGTAGCAAAAGGCACGCGCCCTCTTGGCCGGAAAAGGTAACGGCGAAATCAATCATTTATGAACGCAACGAGGCACCCGAGAACGGACAAAAACTGGCCGCGACCTAATGAGACAGCTGTTCGCGACTTAGCGGAATCGCTGTCCGGCGTGCGAAACACGCACCAGCCTCTTCAAGATTTAGGCACCACCCGACAGCTGCGCCCGAATTCGTGACGCAGCAAAAAACTGCGGCGCGACACAAGACATTATCCTCGCCATTACCCGCAACACACGTTGTGGTTTACCCGCGAACCCTCGCGACGAGAATGGCTCCGATCCGCGGTAGCAAAGTGCCGGTGGGCCTGGCCAGCCGGCACTGATTAAGCGTGGAGACCAGTTTCTTGCCAACTCGGCTGAGGCCGCCCGGCGATCAGCTTTATTATTGGGGAGCCTTACGGCAACGGCTGCAACAAATCCTACAAGTAAATTTGCCGGACCTTTGCACTCGAAAAACTCTGAAACTGGTATGTTAACCAAAGGATGGAGATTCGTACCCGGCTGGATGGTCAACGCCCGACGCTCATGCATAGACCGCTGATAGCAACAAGGTAAACAGGATGACAAAAAAGAAAGCGCTCATTTTAATTGAAATCAATCCGTGGGACATTGGTCCTTTATACACCCAAGCGGCCCAACGTCTTGGTCTTCACCCAATCACTCTCTCGGCTAATCCAGCTCGGTACGACTGCCTTCCAGAGAAAAGCATGGATGCGATTCGTGTCGATACAGGTGATCTCGACGCTCTGATCGGCGAATGCTCCCGGCTACGTGAGATCTATGACATTGCTGGAATTACGAGCACGGGGGACTCGTTTTATGCGACAGTTGGCAAGCTCTGCCGGCATTTCGATCTACCGGGACCGAACCCCGAATCGGTTGAACGATGCTGCGACAAGTCAGTTCAACGCCAACTTTTGGCAGAGGCAAGCGTCCCAGTACCTGGGTTTTGCTTGGCATCGAATGCAAAGGACGTTGAACGCTACGCCGCAGAGATCGGCCTGCCGGTGATTCTTAAGCCAGCCGTCGGCAGCTCAAGCTGCGGCGTTCGATTGTGCCGTACCATCGACGAGTTAACCGATTATACAAACTATATATTGGGCGGGGAGCATGTATGGCATTCTTCACCAAAGATACTGATCGAAGAATTCGCACAAGGCCCCTTCTATTGGGCCGACATAATGGCAGGTCAGATCATTGGAATTGGCACCGCTTACTTCGGCCATCTTCCCCAGTTTGTGGGACGGGAGTACACCTTTCCAGCCTTGCTGACCAGTGACGAGTATGAGCGTATCTCCGATGTCTCGCTGAGCTGTTTGCGAGCTCTCGGCCTCGGCTGGGGGCCAACTGGGGTTGAACTCCGGTGGACGAAGCGTGGCCCGGTCGTCATTGAAGTCAATCCACGTCTTCATTGCACACCTACTCCCCAACTGATTCAGCTGGCTTACGGTGTCGATGTCGTCAGTGAGCACGTGAAGCTTACTATCGGGGACAAATCGACACTGCACAAAACGCAATCCCAAATTGCAGCCGCGCGGATTCTCGTTCCAGACCGCGATGGCATCATTGATTCAATTGTCGGAGTGAGTCAGGCAGCGGCAGTAGTCGGCGTCAGCGAAGTGATTTTCTATGTTGAACCCAAGACGCCGATTATTAGGAAAGGCGATTCCCGAGACTGGATCGGTCATGTCATCGCCACTTCATCCAGCCATGCACGTGCGAATGCGATACTCGAGCATGCCGTCGAGCTAATCGATTGGTCGATCACACCACTTTCGACTCCTGGCGAACAGGAAACCTGAGGTGCTCTGATTTCCGCAGTATCTCCTTTGGTGGAAGCGGAGAACTTTAGTTATAGAAGCTAACGTCGCACAGGAGGTGCTCACTTTGAAGTATGGGCTAGATCAGCCAAGCGACCGCATCCAACGCGAGAAGCAATATGACGGACTGCTGCCCGACCAAGGGGAAGTGGCTGAAGCAGCTTGCGGTCGAGAACGGCAAGCGCTGGAAGCTGGTGGCCAATCCCCTCGGACACATCATCCGCCCGGCAGCAGACTGCCAGTCGATAACTATATACGGCCGCTCCGGCCAACTTCTTGCGCCTCTCGTTGGGGCGCTAAGGTCGAATTTGTCCGTGCGATATTCCGTGCCGCGCGAAACGATGCTGCCATGACGACACAGCCTGACGTGGATGCGATCCGGCATCAAAAGACCTTTTATTCGGGGCCGCCAGCAAACACGGGCGGCCGTCGCGCTGCCCAGGGAGCCGCCTCTTCCAAGTCGCGGGCCACACGAACGAGCGTCGCCTCGTCGCCGAACCGCCCCACAATCTGAACGCCAATGGGGAGCCCGTCCATGCCTTGGAAAATCGGCAGTGAGACGGATGGCTGACCGGTAACGTTGAAAATGTGCATGTACTGGTGCATTGCCAAGTCGGCCCCATATAAAAACTCTTCGACGGTGAGGTTCTCATCAAGGGTAGAATATGTCCCATGCGGAAATGCCGTGCGAGGCATTGTGGGAGTCACGAGAATGTCGAAGTCCTTGATGGCTTCGCCCACATCAGCCCGAAACTTACGATCGCGTTGGAATACTTCTCCCGCGTAGGTGAGCGTGCGTTGCTTGTTCATTCGATATAGCCTCAGGTTGACTGGCTCCAGGGTTTGCTCGTCAACCCTGCGCCCCAGTTCACGAGCGGTCGCATCGAGGGTCAAGAGTCCCATGTGGTACATGGCAGCCGCGACCTCTGGATAGAGCACTGGATCGTAGGGTGGACGCATCTCTTCGATTTGATGCCCCATTGCCTCAAGATGATACGCGGTCTGCAGCACGGCCTCAAGGATGCTCGGTTCAATTTCGCCTTCAACCCACGAAGACACTGCCACACCTACCCTCAAGCGACCGGTCGGACGTTGAAGCTCCCGCACATAGGAACGCTCCGCCGGAGCAATAACGAACGGGTCGCCTGGATAAGCGCCGCTGAACACATCCAGAGCGGCCGCCATGTCGCGAACGGTGCGGCACATAACGGAGGTGCGACTCCTGCCGAGGCCACCGTCCTGCTGGTTCGGGCCGCCGGAGACCCGGCCGCGCGAGGGGTTTAGACCGATGAGACCACAGAACGACGCGGGTACACGGATAGACCCACCGCCGTCGCCGCCGCTGGCGATCGGGACGATTCCCGCAGCGACAGCGGCTGCGGAGCCCGCCGTCGAGCCGCCCGACGTTCGCTCAAGATTCCACGGATTGCGGGTGATCCCGCACAACGCAGACTCGCTACTCCCAATTCCCAGTTCGGGCGTGGTGGTGCGGCCCAAGACACGCAGCCCTGCCGCGCGCGCGCGCTGAATGAAGTAGCTGTCCACAGTCGACCGATAGCCGACGAAAAGCCGACTACCGCACTCCTGAAGTCGGCCGGCCTCTGTAGGCCCCAGGTCCTTGCGCAGGAACGGCACGCCAGCAAATGGCCCCGTGTCTAAACCCGGCACGGATTCCGCGTCGTCGTAGAACTCGACCACGGCGTTGATGGCGGGGTTTATGCAGTCGTGAGCCTCACGCGCCAATCGGACAAGTTCGATGGCGCTGATCTCGCGTCTCTTTACCAGTTGCGCCAGCCCGGTAGCGTCGTGGGCGGCATATTCATGCAATTTCATGCATCATTCCCCTTCGCATCAGAGATTCACGCTCCTACCTTCGGCAGCCACCCCTTGAGTTGCGTCCATAGCATCACGGTGCGGTCCTGCCGTGCTTGCGTCGGGAGGCCAGAACGATAGGCAATGTTAGCCGTAGGCCGAGTCCCCGGCCTCGATGTCAATTCGATCTATCCCCCTTGCCTGCCGATCTCCCAACTGTCTCAGTCGCTCAACCGCGACATGCATAACAAGCATCAATGCGCCCAATTGGTGAGCCAGCATGCAGCCAAGTGCTTTGGTCCGACCTCGATAGGTGGTGGTTCTTCTTGCCGGCAACGATCGAAGGCCGATGGGCAACGCGGATGGAACCGACAGCCTTTCGGCACGCGGGCGGCGCTTGGAACCTCGCCCTGTAGGGCCGGCACCTCGGCGCGATCTGCATTGCCCCCCCCCATGTGCGGGGTGGCGTTGCGCAGAGCGACGGTATACGGGTGGCTTGGGTTGAATGTAATCTCGTCGGCGCTGCCGATCTCAACCAATTTTCCAAGGTACAAGACCGCAATCCGGTCGGCGATCAACCAGGCAAGTGGCAAATCGTGGGTGATGAAAAGCAGCGCCAGATTGTGTTTGTCGCGCAAATCGACCAGAACCTGAAGAATCTGTGCGCGTATTGACACATCGAGCATCGACACAGGTTCGTCGGCGACGATGAGCTCCGGTTTCACGGCAAGCGCTCCGGCAATCACGACCCGCTGGCGCTGCCCGCCAGACAGCTCATGCGGGAAGCGGGCTAAGAAATCATCGGGAGGATTGAGACCGGCCGCCGCAAGCGCTTGACTAACCCGCGCTGCAAGCTGTTTGCCATTGTCGACCAGCCGTAGGGACCGCAGCGGCTCCGCCACGATGTCGAACACGGTGTGCCGCGGATTGAGCGCCTGATAGGCGTCCTGGAAGATCATCTGGACGCGATGCCGGTAAGGGCGCAGCGCTGAAGAGCCTCGCACTGAGGTCATATCCTTGCCCTCGAACAACAACCTGCCGCCTGTTGGCTGTGTAAGCTTTGTAATGACGCGGCCCACCGTCGTTTTACCGCTTCCCGATTCCCCGACCAGGGCGACGATCTCGCCCCGTCCGATGTTAAGGTCAATCCCGTCCACCGCGCGCACAGCGCCGGCAGGTCGGCCGAATACGCGGTCGAACACCCTGCCCTGGATAGGGAAATGGACCTGCAGGCCGTCCAGGCGCAGGATATCGGCGGTGTCAGGCATGAGTTGCGATCCTGTCTGCTTGCGAGGACCGGTGAAGATGACAGGCGACGCGGCCCGGCCCGAACTGATGGAGACTGGGGACTTCGATCGCGCAAACCGCCATCGCGGACGGGCAACGCGGATGGAAGGCGCAGCCTGAGGGTCGGCTCACCAGATTGGGGGGATCGCCGGGGATGGGGCGGATCATTTTCTTGCCGTTCGCCGGGTTGGGGATCGATTCGATCAGCAGACGGGTGTAGGGGTGCTTTGGTCGGGCGAATACCTCGGCGACAGTTCCATCCTCGACGACGCGGCCGGAATACATGATCATCACCCGATCACATGCCTCAGCCACCACAGACAGATCGTGAGTGATTAAAATGAAAGCAAGGTTAAGCCGCGATCGCAAGTCACCCAGCAGTTTCAGAATCTGAGCCTGGGTAATGACGTCGAGCGCCGTGGTCGGCTCATCGCCAATGACTATCGAGGGGCGACATGCCAGCGCCATAGCAATCATCACCCTTTGTCGCATGCCGCCTGACAATTCGTGCGGATAGGCGGCGCCTCGATCCGCCGGAATGCCAACGAGCTCGAGCAGCTCCCTTGCCCGCGCAGTCGCCTCCCATCGTGACATGCCGAGCTTCAGCATGCATGGCTCAGCAATCTGCTTGATGATGCGATGAACAGGATTAAGCGCATTCATCGCGCCCTGGAAGACGACGGATATATCGCTCCAGCGATGTGGCCGCATCGCGGCATCGTCATCTATTGGCAGTGGGTTACCGCGAAAACGGACCTCGCCGCTGCTGACCCGCGCGTTAGGTGATAGTAGACCCGCGATCGCCATGGCGGTCGTGGTCTTGCCACTGCCCGATTCTCCGACGAGGCCAACGGCCTCTCCGGCCCGGAGCGCGAAACTTACCCTATCTATCGCACGCGAAGAAACGCCCTTGAGCCCATAGTCGACAGAGAGACGGTCGACTTCCAGAAGGGACGCCTTATGGGAAGAGTCTATCATGGGATCACGCGCCGCCGTGGATTGAACGTGTCGTCGAGGGCATTGCCGATCAGGACGAAACTAAGCGAAACCGTGAGTACGCATACGCCGGGTGCACCGAGATACCACCAGGCTCCTGAACTGGCCGCGCCGGCGCGCTGGGCAAGCGAAAGCAAAGTGCCCCATGAGGGCTGCAACGGATCGCCAAGGCCGAGGAACGAGAGCGACGTCTCGACATAAATTGCGCCGGCGACGACCAAGGCACCGTTGGCCGCGATTTGCGGTACGAGATTGGGCAGTATGTGGCGCACCATAATGCTGAAATTACTGCTGCCCACAACCCGCGCACGATCGATGAATGTTCGCTCCTTAAGGGACAGGGTCTGACTGCGAACGATACGTGCCACGAACGCCCAGCTTGTTATGCCGATAACGACAAGGATCACGAAAAGAGAAGGACGGAAACCAAGGATTTCTCTCCCCCGCCCCATCACCTCGACAACCACGGGCGTGATGACCAGCGCCAGCACGAAGGACGGCATGACAAAAAAGAAGTCCGTCATGCGCATCAGCCACGTGTCAACCCTGCCACCATAGTAGCCAGCCGTCATCCCGACCGTGGTGCCAACGATAAGGCTGATCACGGTGGAGAGCAGCGCGATCGTGAGCGAGATCCGGGCACCGTGGACGACCAGATTGAGCACGTCCCGCCCGACTTCATCCGTCCCCAACAGATGCTGGATTGATGGTGAAGCGAGGAAATCCCCGGTTGCATTGATCGCAGTCTGAAGAGGTCCCACCAGGCTATTGGGCATCGCTGCCATAACAAGAAATAATATCAGACATGCGAGGCCAAGCTGTGCCCCCCCATAGCCAAGAAACTGGCCTAGAAAGTCTTTGATAGAACGCGCCCGGCTGCGCCGAGAACACCGAACTGGGCTTTCACTCACTGTCGCACCCTCGGATCAAGCAAGCCGTAGGCAAGATCGGCTAAGACGTTTGCAATAACAATCGAGGCGCCAAGCAGCAGGAATATGCCTTGAAGGACAGGATAATCCCGAGCATTGAGAGCCTCTACCGTCAGGCCACCGATCCCCGGCCAGGCGAATACGGCTTCAACGGTGATAGCACCTGCCACCACGTAGCCGAGATTAAGAGTAATCAAGGTAACGACCGGCAGCATTGCATTGCGAAATGCATGACGCATCAGCATCTGTCGGCCGGTCAGCCCCTTGGCCCTTGCGGTCACCATGTAATCCTCGGTGACGACGTCGCTCATCGCAGCACGAGCGACCACGAGGTATTGGCCGATTAGTCCAAGGGCCACCGCGGTGACCGGGAGCGCTAGATGCCGCAAGTAGTCGAGCGCCCAATCAAGCGACCCCGTAATTGCGCCGGGCGAATGCGCACCATAGCCCGGAAGCCAGCCCAATGCCGTACTGAAGATCACCACCAGGATCATGCCAAGCCAGAAAGCCGGCGTAGAATAAAGTGCTAAAGAGGCTCCGGTGGCGACATTGTCGCCGACTCCTCCTCTGTGCCAACCTGCATATAACCCAAGCATGACACCGCATAAGATCGCGACAAATTGGGCTACACCGACCAAGGCAATGGTGGCGGGCAAGCGCTCTAAAATTAGGTCAGCCACATGCCTGCCCCTGAACTTGAAGCTGTAACCAAAATCGCCGCGGAGCGTTGACGACAAGTAGTCGACCACCTGATCCGGAAACAGAGGCCGGTCGAGGCCCCAATTCTGACGCTGCACCTCCATCTGCTCGGCTGTTACGCTGGTGCGTGCTCCGCCCAGCAGGAGCGAAGCAGGATCCCCCGGAATGACCCGGAACAGAACGAAGTTCAGAACCGCCACCATAAAAAGGGTTATGATTGCCCTGGTGAGGATGCTCACGATGCGCTGGCTCATCTGGCCTCGCTTTCCAAGACCATCTCAAACCGGCTGCAGGCGATCAAAGGGAGAGTAACTCCACAGCGTTAAGTCCTCTCCCCAACCCTTTAAGCAATCCTTGCGGTAGGCTTCGAGCATCTTTGGGTAACACAGCATAATGTAGGGCGCGTCGGTATAAATCAGGCGCGCAGCCTGGTCCACCAGCTCTTTGCTCTTCTTCAGGTCGGCGGTGCGGTCGATCTCCGACAAAAACTCGTCAAATTTTTCATTCTTCCAAAGCGCAGGGTTATACTGACTGTCCGCCTGGCTGCTGCCCATGCTCAGCAGATCATGGGGCGATGGTGAAAGCCAACCTGCGCCAACGACCAGATCCCAACCCCCGCCGCCCTTCGCCGGCGCCGCCGTACGGGCATTGAGTGCCCCTGAGTCAAGTTGGGTAACAGATACGGGGATACCAATTTGTTCCAACCAGCCAGCGATTAGTTGTACCGCCGCAATCGGTATTTCGAGGGCACCTGAACTCGTTCCCGTTATCAACTCAAGCTGGAACTTGGCTCCTTCCTTGTCTTCCCGGACGCCGTCACCATTCGCATCGCGATAGCCGGCCGCATCAAGCCGGCGGCCCGCCTCGGCGAGGTCGAAGGGGCGCCTGATGTCGCTCAAATCCGAGTAGTATTCAGTTGCCGACGGCATGACCAGTCCCACGCCAGGGTCGGCATGCCCCCGGAAGGCGCGATCAACGAGCGTTTTCTGGTCGATCGCATAGCCGATAGCGTCGCGAAACGCGGGGTCCTGCAGGGCCCTAGTATTGCCCGCGCCTTTTCCGGAGACGGTGTTGAACGCCAAATAATTCCGTTGCTCAGTGCGCGATTCTATACAAACTATATGAGGATCTTTCGAGAGGTCATCCCACTGGGCAACTGTGAGGCCAAAGCCAAAGTTGAGATTGCCGCTTTTGAGACCCTGTGCGATAGGATCGGCCGTACTGAAGAAATTGAAAACCATGCCGCTCATAGCCGGTTTGCCTGAGCGGAAGTGCGGGTTAGGCGAGAGGCGGACAAACTGGCCCTGTTGAAACTCCTGGATTATCATCGGCCCCGTGCCCACGAGCGGTGGATCATTGCGGAAGGTGCTGCGCGCATCGGCGTAGCTGATGTCCTTCCAGATGTGCTCGGGGACCACCAGAATGGGCAGGTCAAGCAGCGAGATGGTCGGAACCTTGGTTACGACTTGCAAGGTCTCGTCATCAACTACACTGACACTTTCAACTTGCTGGAGGCCGCTAGTGCTGTTCTGGCCGATATTCAGTTCCTCGGGCTTCCCTATCGAGCCTAGCAGATAGTTATAGGTGAAGGCCGCGTCCCTGGCAGTCGCAGGCTGGCCGTCAGACCACTTCATCCCGGGCCAGATCTTGAAGGTCCAGGTGAGCTTGTCGTCGGCAACCGACCACTCCTTGGCAAATCCTCTCCGATCGGAATGGCGCTGGGCATCAACGCCGACCAGAAAGTCATATGTGTATATCGTCGGCCAGAACGAGCTCCAGGTTGCAAACGGGTTCATCGTGTCAGGCGCGACAATTCCACCCACCCGCACCACATGATCATCGCATGACGACGCAGTAAACGCCCTCGAATTTATGATCACCGGCCCAACCGATCCCAAAAGCATCACTTTCATAACCGAACGGCGACTAAGTGTCGATTTATACATGCTACCTCCCGCTCTAAGCCCTGTTTTCATCTACAATCTGAACTTCCCGTCGCTCGATCAGGGGGAAGGTTGAGAAGAAAGTGGACCCTTATTTTCTGGAGCTTAACCTTGCAATCAGGTTTTTGAACCGTAAAGCATAGAATCCATATCTCACCTATCTCGGGTCGAGATGGCTACCGCGGAAACTTTGGATTCCTTGGATCCTACGCCCGACCAGACCGGTGAAGCACGGGCGCTTTTCTATCGTGGCGCCTTCAAAGATATTCTGCTTTCGAGCTCGATGGATTGCATGAGGTGATCCGCGTTGTGATGCAGGAGTTGCTCGAGGCTGCACGCAAGGCGTCCCGTTCGGGATCGTGTAGATCGCCGGGTTACGCGAGATACGCAGGTCAGTACCGTCGCGGTGACCGGGTAGCGCTGGCTGAGTTCACCGAGACCAGGTCGGGAGCCATGGCTGACCAGTGTCCGCTCTCGATCAAAGTCTGCGCGACCCGAGGGATCAGCTTGCGGACCGCAGTGACGGCCGGAGAGCGCTCATCTTTCGGGTTAACGGCAAGGACAACGGACCGGGTGATCACCGGATCAATGATCTTCACTGTCCGGACGCGGCCTTGAGACGCCTCTTTCTGAATGGCCGACGGTGTAAGGATAGAATAGGCCTTTCCTTCCATGACCATATTGATGATCGTTGAAAGGGAGTCGACTTCGAATCTTACGTTGAGCACACAACCGTGTTGCGCAACGACATCAGCCACCGAACGCCTAACGTTGTTATTGCGCATCGGAACCGCCAGGGGAAACGCGTGCAGGTCGGCAAGCCGTATCGAATCTTCGAAGGGCGGTTCACCCGGCGGCACCACCAGGTAAAACTCCTCGCGGGCTAGCACCGTCATTTTCCCCACGCTCTCGGCAGTGCGATACAGGACTGCCAGATTGAAGCGGCCAGCAGCCATCCACTCCTCCAGCGGTCCCGTCATGCCCTCGATCATCTTAAGCGAGATCCTCGGAAGTTCGCTTCTTACTGATTCGAGGAGGGGACCACTAAGCACGCGAGCGGCGCCGGACGGGATGCCAATGGTCACTTCTCCGGAAGGAGCAGCCACCGAGTTGGTCAGTTCCGCTTCAGTGAGCTGAATTTCCCTTAGGATGACCCGTGCGCGCTCAAGCAGCCTGTTTCCCGACGCGGTGACGCTGACACCCGTCCTATCGCGAACGAGCAGCTGGGTTCCGAATCCTTCCTCCAGTTGACGTACATGCAGGCTTAGAGCGCTTTGAGCAACGTGAAGGAGCGCAGCGGCCTTCGTAAAACTGCCGGCCTCCACGACGCCGACGAAGTATTTTAACTGCCTGATATCCACGGTTTAAACCAACTGAGGCATTTCCCAGTCCCATCCTATTATCTCGAAACTAGATAGCCGGCAAGTAATACTTGCCTACCCCACGCCGGGAAAGATGCGCGGTCTCATTGATCGGAGTAGCTCAGTTCCTGCCCGCGAGAGCCAGAGTGTCGTGGGCGCGCCGAACCACCGGCGGATCCACCATCTTACCGTTCAACGAGAATGCAGACAGCCCGCGGGCGGCCGCATCGTTCTCTGCAGCGATGACATCACGGGCCCACTTGATTTCCTGTGCGCTCGGGGAGAAGGCCTCATTGAATATGGCGACCTGTGTCGGATGGATCGCCAAAGCTCCGGCAAAGCCAAGCCGCCGCGCATGCGCCGCGGTCTCACGAAGTTTATCAGTGTCTGTAACCTCGCCGATGCTTCCAACAAAGCCCAGAGGGAGCAATCCGGCCGCACGGGCGGCAAACAGAACGGAAAGGTTCGGCGTCAAAAGGAGGTCGAACTCCGGCGTGCCTCCAACAGCGGCACTGAAGTCTTCAGGACCGAGCGCCATTGCAAGCATCCTGGGATGAGCCGAGGCTATGGCCGCGAGCCTTTGCAGTGCTGCGGGCGTCTCGATTTGGGCAAGGAAACGGATGCGTCCCTGGACAAGATTTCTTTCTCCTTCAAGTTCCAATACGGCATTCGCGATCTCTATTACCCACTCCGCCGAATCCGTCTTCGGAAGGACAAGCGCATCAACACCTGCCACCACAGCTGCATCGAGATCCGCCGCCAACGCTCGCAAACCACGATTCACGCGGACCAAAACAGATGCGCCCTTGCGCCCCACCTTTGCCACCGATTCAGGGAGCTGCCGCCGTGACTCAGCCTTTTGATCCTGGGGAACGGAGTCCTCGAGGTCGAGTATGACGCCGTCGGCCCCCCTTTCATGAGCTGTTCCCACGAAACGGGAAACGTGAGCGGGAACGAAGAGCAGGGATCTCCAGCGGCGCACAAACGTCGGGCCTTCAACGGCCGGAACGGTGTCCTGGATCACGGAGTGCCTCTGCGGCCGATTTTAGCGATGGCGGTAGCAGTCCGTTGGCCGAGTGCCGCACTGGTAACCGTCACGCTTTTTGTAACTCGCGAGCGCGTCCACCTCCCGACACGATGGGCGCTCATGCTGACGCGGCCCTGTCGCGCAAAAGCCCGAGAACCTCTTCCCGGACAGCCTGCGTATGAGCGCCAAGAGCCGGAACCGGGCGCAGCGACGGACGCTCCGCGTTGAAGACGGCCGCCGGCGCTATCGCCTCTATAGTTCCTTCGGGTGTGCTAACGGCTACCCTGCGAACGTGGGGATGCCCAGAAACATCAGCCACCTCGTTCAGTCGGCCATATGCCAGACCGGCTGCCTCAAGCTCCTGCATTGCTTCGTGACAGGACAGTTCGGAAAAGCGCAACGTGACGATCTCGTCAAGTTGCACCCGATTGTCCAGGCGCTCCATGTTGTCGGAAAAACCAGGTGCGCGTGTCAGTTCGGTTCGCTTCAGGAACTTCTCGCAGAAATTTACCCATTCACGGTCATTTTGGACCGAAAAGACAACCTCCTTGCCGTCGGCGCACCGATACGCCCCATATGGCGCCAGCGACGGGTGCTTCACGCCGGCGCGTACCGTGTGATAGCCGCTGTAGTCGTTTTGCAGAACCGGCACGTTCATCCAATCGGCTAGGGCATCGAACAGTGACACCTGAATGCTGCTCCCTTCGCCGGTCACTTCGCGGTGATACAGTGCCTGAAGTATGGCGCTATGCGCGGTCATGCCCGCCGAGATGTCGCAAACCGAGACCCCTACACGCGCCGGCCCTTGTTGATTGCCGGTGATCGCGCACAGACCCGTTTCAGCCTGAACGATGAGATCATATGCCTTCAAATGGGAATACGGGCCTGTCGCTCCGAAACCAGAGATGTCGCAGGTGATCAGCCGAGGGAACCTTTTACGGAGATCCGTAGACCCGAACCCCAGTTTTTCTATGCTGCCTGGCTTCAGATTTTGGATGAAGACGTCAGCACTGGCGATAAGCGTGTCCAGCACGGCTCGGTCAGGTTCCGACCTCAGGTCCAGACAGACGGACTCCTTACCGCGGTTGAGCCAGACGAAGTAAGCGCTCTGTCCCCGCACCAACTTATCGTACTTTCGGGCAAAATCCCCTTCCGGCCTCTCGATCTTGATCACACGTGCCCCTGCATCCGCAAGCCGCGACGAGGCGTAAGGCGCGGCCACCGCCTGCTCTACGGCTACGACCGTGATCCCCTCAAGAGAGTTCTGCATGTGACACCGTGCTTTTCATCCACTTTTTTCGTTTTGAGCCCGACGACGGTTCAGCATCGCCAGCAACCGGTTTTGTTCATTCCCAACAATTGAGAATGCCTCGTCGACACCCATTCCGGGCTTTGCGAGCATCATGTCGGCTTGGGTCGCTACAGAGACGTGGACTGAAGTCTGGGCGGAGAGATCCGTTTCCGTACAGCTCCCACCGACATAAGCCCCCACCTTATTTTCCTTGCAGAGGAGAACTGCGCGCGCGGTATCGGCCATTGAGCCGACGTCTGGCGTCTTAATTTGCACCAGATGGGCGGCCTTCGCTTCGGCAAAGAGCCGAATATCCTCTAGGGTATTGCATCTCTCATCCACGACAATGCGAGCTTTGGAATCCCGGTCGTCCAAAATCGATACGATCTTGGCGTAATTTTCAATTTGCGCTTGCGTCGAACCAAAATCTGCCGGGGACTCAACATTTAGGGCGAAACCCGGGACGGTATCTGCAACCTTGCAGATAAAGTCGGCAATCCGTTGCGGCTCCAGACCGATTTCCTGGCCGATCCAGCCATACACATCAAAATGCAGCACCGGATGGTACCCCGGCCGGCCGATTTCGCGCGTGCGTGTTGCAACCCACTTCACGAAATCCATGAAGGTCTGGCCGTCGACGCCGAATTTCTTCCGGGAGTTAATCAGGCCGTGGGGAAGCACATCTACTGCCTTTAGTATCATTTTGTCGACGTTGATTTCGCGAGCATCACCGCTCTGGCAGTAAATCGGGACCCTGCGGGTCGGCAGCGGCAGACCAAACTCCGTGCATATGATCTCCGCCATCGTTTTGCGCTGAAGATGGGCGGCTGCGCGAAGAAGAGCTTGGCTGACGCCATATTCAACAGCCAGAGGTAACCGCTGCCGTCCGACCGATTCCAACACATCCGTGCAAGAACTACGAAACCGAGAGGCATCCACATCAAGAAGCCGTGGCGCGACAACGCGTAAGGTTAAATTTGAGATTTGATTGGTGTCGAAAAGAGGATCGCGCCCACCAGCACCAGAGTACTGGACATTCATCATGTCACCCCAAACGACGGTGTCGTCGGTAAGGACGAGCCCGACGCTGAGCGACGATGCTGGAATGCGTATTGAGGTGAACCCGAGCGTTGTCGGCGCGCCGAGATAGGCGAAGCCGTCCTGGATAGCGCCAGACCTAATGGCTTCCTGATCGTCATAGAAAAATGCGCCGTTGCCAGGCGCAAGCAGGACATCTTTGATCTGCACTTCACTTCGCTCGATTTTGTTGACGGCGTTTGACGGGCGGTTGCGTTCGTTCGCTGCCAAGTATGCGTCTCTTGGTGTTAACTTCACCAATACAATGTTCCGGATAATGCCATCTCGTTTTCAGATGGCTGACCACTGACGCAAGCAGCCACTGTGGCGCTAACGCGGTCTCCCACAGTGATGTTTCGAGCCGAAACGAAGCTTCCGTTCTGCCGGCGAGAGCATCTCTTATGGTCGGGAGGTTCTCAGAATCGCGGACTCCTTCTTGCTGGGCGGCTGTGAAACGCGCTGGCTTCGATGAAGTCGTATTCCTCGCTCCTCCCCAACCGTTGCCACCAGCGCCTCCAGTCCCGGCCTTCCGCGCCAGCGTGATTGGTCGCCAACAGCAACTCGATCGTTCAAATCCCAACTGCTGCGCCTCCAGCTTCGTGAGCAGATTGAAAGTACGAGGTGTGAAATGCGGCCAGCTTCATGAGGCTGAAAAAGCGGTGGGGGCGTACCCTCCCAGGATTGCCTCAGCGGGGATCAGTCCGCAACCGGCAGCCGAGCACCAGGTCGTATCGTCCGTGCTCTTTCCTCCATGCTAGAACGAACCCATTGAGACACTTCTCTATTCGGCGTGTTGAGGTCAAGCGCTGCGCTACCAAGCTTTCAGTGTCTCCGGCAGTTTGATTGTCTTCCGCAGGGCCTTGCTTCTCTCCGGGATCGGCGTTTCGCCCTCCCAATATGGGGTTAGGAGAATGAAGCGGCACAATCTACCAAGCGTCTTGATCGCATGTTGCAATCAGTACGAGTGTCTCAGCGAACTCGCCTCATCCATCGTCCTGCGAAGGACGTCCGTCCGCCGGCGGCGGAACTCTCTGTCTCTCTCCCTTTCGGCCTCCTGGATCAAATGGCTGACGCTATGGTTTCCCTTGTCCAGCGGAACTCGGCGCCGTCCAGCCACATGCTATGCATGATGACCGCCAGGCGACGTGCCAGCGCGACAATTGCTTTGCGCATCCCGCGCCGCTTGGCGACGTCATCGCCCAGGCCTTGAGCCACGACCATTTCGTCACGCGAGTGATCAGCGTTTGTGCAGCCTCATAGAGCAACGTCCGCATCATGCCGTCCTCGCATAGGGATATGCATCCAACGCGCTTGCCTTCCCCGGCTCGTTTAGCTTCGGCGTCAGCCCCAGGATGGGTCCCACCGCCTTGGAGTTTCTGAACCGCTGCGGAATGTCGATTGTTGCGGCATAGGCGAGCGCCACCACGAGGCCGACACCGGGAACGGTCATCAAGCGCCGGCAGGTCGTATCGTTCCTGGCGATCATGAGCACTTTTTTGTGCAGGCGAGCAAATTCGGCACGCAGCCCCCGCCGCGCGGCCAGCAGCGGCTCCATGATTTCTTCGAGATCGGGCATGCCTTCGACGAGTTCGCGAGTGCGCTCCTCGAACTTCACGGTTCCCACAACACCGACCTTGAGGCCGAAGTTGCGCAGAAGGCCGCGGATGTCGTTCTCGATGGCGATTGCCTTCCCTTGCAGTAGCTTGCGGGCCGTTAGGAGTGCCCGCCCCTTCTGGCTCGTGAGCGTTTTCACATGCACCGGGCGATACAGGTTGAACCTCATCATTTGCGCGATGCCGCGTGCGTCATTGCGATCCGTCTTGTTCGGCTGCGCCTTCAGGAATGCTTTCACATGGCGCGTCTCGATGCAGATAGCCGGCAACCCGACGCTCGCCAGCTCCTCGAAAAGCCATTGCGACAATGGCCCCGCCTCGAGACCGACCCGTTCAGTATTCAAGGCAGGATCCTTCAGTACGGCGAGGAGATCGTCGGGATGGCTGACGACCTTCACCTCGCGGCAAATCCTGCCGGATTCATCAACAATGCAAACGGCGGTATGTTTCACCGCGACATCGAGGCCGATAAAGTGTTTCACGCTGCGCTTCCTTTCCTGATGCTTGTGGCTGTTTGAACAGACCACGTTCTACCATCAGCTCGAAGCGCAGCACCTTCCTGCATCACCGTTGAAGACGAAGCGCAAGCCGAATACCCCATCTACCGGTGGCCATGACGTGCGCGTCGTAACTAGCTCCGCCTTCGGGAACAGCGTGCGCGTGCTGTATCCTCTATTGTTCTACGCTTCCGAAAAGCCGGATCCAGATCTGCGGGACAGTGGGGCGACCGGCCTAACTCGATCAGCGCTTGTGATTGGCCAGCCCAGAAATCGAGGATGTCATGCAGGTTGACGTTGGTCAGGAGTGGCCTGATGCCCCTCCTCTGGGGGCTCCTTTCTGTCTTGTGCTATCTCGCCGCTCTCAGGACGCCGGCTCGCAGCTCCCCGTCCAATGAGCCGAAGGATATATGATCCGAGATCCTATGCGCCGTTCGATTGTCGACAAAGCACAAGCTGTTGACGAAGGACGAAGTCGGCTATCTCCCGCCAACGCCGCGCCCGCAGCATCGGCTAGGACTTCGTCAGGATACGACCGCGGCACCTCCGTCACGTCACGCACAGAACCTTGGATGAGGCCGCGTTGAGCCAGCACGTGAACTGGTGCTCGGACCGAGATTGCAGCTTCGACCCAGTCGACCCGAGTGGCTGCTGCACCCGGCCGGTCGGCGGCTTTCGCAACTCAAGGCTGGTACGGCTGACTTGCGGTTCGTGAGACGCACCAGCGTCTGGCCTATATCAATTGGACGCACTTCAAGGCTCATGCACACGGAATGCGGCGACGCGCCGTGCCGGTCCCGAGCAATTCGCTGCCTGACCGCCCAAGGAGCAGCGTGCCGGTCCTCTTATTTCCTCCGCTCCTCGGAACAAACCGGCATCTGGCGAAGTAGCGGATCGATGATCATTCCCCAAACGCGGAGCGCACACGGGGACTCAGGACCGACAAAAGGCTTATCCCGCGCACGAGCAAAAAGATGTGCAGCGCGGCCCAGAGCCCGTGGTTTCCGAACATCTGTCCGAACGTAAACAAAGCAGCGATAAAGACTGCGAAGGATAAGAGCATCATATTGCGCACGTCGCGCGACCAGGCGGCGCCCGTGAATACGCCGTTCATGTGGATGGCCAGGATGCCGCTCAAGGCCGAGAATGCCGCCCAAGGAAGATAGAAAACCGCCTCCGCACGCACGTCCGGTGTCTTTGTTATGGCTTCGATTAGTGTTTCGCCGAACGCGAAGACTAGAAGGCTTGCAAAGCCCGCAAACGCGAATCCCCAGCCCGCGGTCAGCCTGACGGTGCGCAAGAAAGCCAGCTGATCACCGGCGCCAACGGCCCGCCCAGCGAGCTGCTGGGCGGCCGCCGCGAACCCATCGAGAAAATAGCCTGCGACCAGAAAGAGATGCATCAAAACCGCGTCAGCCGCGAGAGTCAATGTCCCAAGCTGGGCACCCTGCCGCGTGAACAGCATGTATGCTGCCACGAGAACAAAGGAACGGACCATGATGTCGCCGTTGAGGTGAAGCATCGCCCTCAGTGCCGCTATGTTGAATGCGTACTGGTACGACAGGTTCGCGGTGGCGAGGAATCGTCCGAAGAGGATCGTCATGCCGACGACCATAGCCGCGACCTCCGCGCACACGGTTCCCCAGGCGACCCCGGCAATTTCCCAGCCGAGATAAAGACCAAGAAACATTGAGAAAGCAATATTCATCCCGTTGAGCACGAGTTGCAGAAAAAGTCCGAGAACTGCATTGCCGCGGCCCAGAAAATAGCCAAGAATCGCATAGTTGACGAGTGCGGCCGGCGCCGACATGAGCCGGATGCGGACGTAGGTATCCATCGCGGTGGTCACGGGCTGTTCCGCGTTCATAAACCATTCGCCGATCGCGGCAATCAGCGGCGCGAACAAGACCAGAGCCAAGCCTGACACGACGGCAAGTACGAGCGCCCGCAACAAGACCGCCCCCTCTTCGAGGGCGTCGCCCCGCCCGAAAGCCTGCGCTACGAGCGCAGTCGTACCGGAGCTTAGGAAATTGAACGTGGTCAAGACGACATTGAAGACACCCGCCCCGGCCGCAAGACCTCCAAGCAATCCGGCGTCACGCAACTGGCCGACCACGGCCGTATCGACGAGGCCGAGCAGCGGCGTGGTGAGGTATGCGAGCGCCATCGGAATGGCCATAGTTAGGATTTGTCGATGGGTGACTGCAAAGGGCATGGAGCGGAGAAGCGTTGTCTGTTCCACGTCGGCTCCTGCGAATCTGTTGCGGCATGTTGGTTAGCGGACAGTGCCCCTGGACAAACTCCGGAGAGTTCCAGCCTGCTACACTGCTTCGCGTGCGCTGGTATTTGGCGGGAATCCAGCCGGCGTGACGACACGCTGAAGTATCGCCTTACGTCTCGCCGGAGCGGCAACGAAATGGACCGACTGTCTCGGCCATAGCCTTACATGACGATCGGCGTCTTGGGACACCTCTGCTGCAGTTGCCCCGGACGATTTAAGAACCACTGGTTTTCCGAGGCAGCTTTCTACGTTTGCGGCATTCGCCGGCAAGCGCTCAGCGGGGATTGGAACGCAATCGGATAAGGGCCAAGGCAGGGCCGCTTGAACGTATCGCGGCATGCTACTTCGCCTTCAACCATGATGAGCGCTTTTGTTGCCATTGGCATCGACGCTTAGTGTAAAGCATCATCTTTTCTGTTCCGTGCATCTGCTCATTAGTTTGCGCTAGCATACCATATAATTCATGTTTTATTTATAATGATTAGTGAAATATGTTGAACTTTTCTTGCATGGGTCTGCGCGCCGCCGGTGTGGTCGAGACGTTTTCCGAGGATGGAGGTACCGAGCCCGTGGGTCCTCGCGTCCATTTCGAGCGCGAGGCCGGGCGGCATTGACCCTTCCCCGCCCGAACCCACTGGCTCGGCGGACCCAAACAGGCGCGGAGACCCTCATTGAGACGCGGGCGCTTGGCGCCGATTTCTCGACGAGTAGCACCGCGAGGGAGCCAATGGGAGAGGCTTTTCGGCTGATCCACTCCATCCTGCAGTCGGCGAACCGGCGATATGCGGATTCAATGTGCGCTCGGGATGGTGCTGCGCCTCGCGGCTCTGAACTACGGTGCCGTGTTAGCTCGCCATCTCGTTAGCTGCGGTGCACTGCAGGTCGTGAGGCAGAGTCGTCATGACCGCACCTAGTGGTCGGGAGCCATCCGGCTGACGCCGAGGCCCTCCAGCGCATGGACGGTTTTCAGCCAGTCCGCCAGCGCCTCCCCCAGTGAACCACAACGGTCGAAGCGCCGCTCGATAGCATCTACTGGGATACTTTCGACCGTCCCGTTATATGTCCCGCTCTCTCGTGTTCGCCTCTGCCCGGCTGAAGACGTCTATGTGCGAAAGCCGACACTCTGACGCGGAGGTATTGCGCCAGTGCTGCGTGAAAGACCAGCTTTTCTCGCCTTAGTCGAAAGGGCCTGTTCAGCGGCACGCCGCTTGCAATGTTACTCCGTGTGAACCAGATCCGACAATTAGCGTGACGGCAGGCACAGATCAGAGGGAGTAGCTCATGCGGGTAGCGGTCTGTGGAACAGTGATTCTACGGTCGTGAATAGCCAGTGTCTTCATGCGCCACCGTCGAGAGTACGGGCGTCCATGAAGACAACAGCTTCGACGAGCAGCTCGTACATCAGCGCAGACAGTGGAAGCGACAACGCTTGGAAATCCGCTCGGTGCCGGGACGTGCGCGCCTCTATCGTGCCTCGGCCGCAATGACTGCCGGACACAGCAACTCAACCGAGATCCAGATACGGCGAAGAAGGCGCGGCGATCGATAGCAGCAGTTGGCGACGCTGTTGGCGTTAACTCGGCGAGGCTGCTTGCAGCCTACGAATGCGAGCGCATTGACCGTCAAGAATTCATCTCGAAACAAGATGGGTTTGATACGCAAACTGAATTTGACGTAAGTCGGTTCGCGAAGCATGCATAACGGGGAATGCTCTTTCAGAAAGGTGCGCGCCTATGGTTTGGCGGCGCAGGTTCAACGACAAGTATACGGCTTTACAGCAGCATCGTTAGGTATTTCACCAGAAGCATCAAGCGGAGTCGAACATGGCAATTGGGAGAGGACAGCAAGCATTCCCAAGAACGGAGTACGTGCGCCGTCTGGCAGCAGTGAAGTCAGAATTGGCGCGGCGTGATATCGATGCTCTCGTTGTGTCCGACCAAAATAACATCACTTATCTCACTGGATACACCGCGATCTCAGGCTACGTACCCCAAGGCCTCGTGGTCTCGCAGGACGAAGAGGAGCCGACCTTCATTCTGCGCCGCTGCGATGCACCGGCAGCCATTAACCAGTGTTTTATGGAACGCGACAAAATCATCCCCTACCCCGAAGCGCTCATAGCGAATCCTGAGAAGGATGGACACGACACGGTGATCGACTACTTGGAAGAAATTGGCCTTGCAAAGCGGGGTATAGGGATCGAGCTGTTAAATCTTTCCGCGCAGTCCGCGGAGAAGTTCAGGAGGCGACTGCCCGATGCCACGATTGTGGATTGCACCAAGGCAGTAACCTGGCTCCGGCTTGTTAAATCTGACCTCGAGATAGCTGTCATGCGCGAGGCGGCTGCAATCTCAGACGCGGCAGTCCTTCGCGCCGCAGAGGTGATACGTGCTGGTGTGCGTGAAGCCGACGCGAGCGCGGAAATCGTCGGAACCTTGATTCGAGGTGCAAACGGCAAGCCTGGGACGAATTATTATCCCATGTGCTTGTGTTCGTCGCCCCGCACGGGTACGTGCCACATCCCTTGGAGCGAGGACGTATTTAGAAAGGGATCGCAGGTCAACCTTGAGATCGGCGGTGTGCGCCACGGTTATTGTGCCGGCCTCATGCGAACCTATTCGATCGGTGCCCCCTCCGATCGCCTGCGTCGCGTCCATGAAATACAAGTCGCCGGCCTCGAAGCTGCCCTTGAGACGGTCCGGCCAGGAGCGACCTGCAGTGACGTTGCCACCGCCTTCCATCGGTCTATAGGGAAACAGGGCCTCAGGAGCGATACGCGCTGCGGATACGCCCACGGAATCGGTTGGATCGAGCCAACTGCAAGCCTTAAAAGTGATGACATGACCGAGTTGAAGCCCAACATGACTTTCCACCTGATGCTAGGCAACTGGATTGACGAGGATTTCGGATACGTTATCAGTGAAACGTTCCGCGTGACCGACTCCGGCGTCGAGGTCCTGACCACTGTGCCCCGAAAAATCTTTGAAATTTAGCTGCAGGTCGACTGAATCCCCGGGGTAGGCGGCGCGTTGAAGTCTCCGCCCAAGCGCGCATCTGTTACCTGCATGGAGTTCATCTGGAATGCAGCTGCGGTCTGCTGAGGGCTGGCCGGTTGCCCCAGGACGAGCTTTGTATTAGGACCAGCCTCCTCCTTTACGCGTATTTGGAGAGGACCATGAACCAGTCACACCAAACGCTTATCTTTGACGGACGTACTGAGCCTTCGCGCGTGGTTGTCCGCATCGGGCTGATCCTCATCTCCTCGGATGAAGTGGGAGGCGACGCCTTCTCCTCGATTATGCCGAAGGGCGATGTGCTAGTATTTTCGACAAGGTCTGACGCAAGTTTCCCGTCTGACGGCAGTATCACATTCGCAACCTCTCTTGCTGAGGTTGCAAATACGCTTCCGCCCCCCGGACGCTTCGATGTCCTGGCCTTCAGCTGTACGAGTGGCTCACTGAAACTTGGCGTTGAATCTCTGCTTTCGCAGCTCAGGTGGGCAAGGCCGGGCTTAAAGTATACCTCGCCCGCCATTGCTGCGATAGCGGCCTTAAATGAGCTCAGGGCCAAGAGAATCGCACTCCTGACGCCTTACGAAATGGAGTGTCATCAGTTGTTTCCTGCCTTCTTCACCGAACACGGATTCGAGATCGTAGCGGACGGGACATTCGCCAAGCAGACCGATGCAGAGATCGGAGAGATTAGCCAAGACGCTATTTTTTCCGCGGCCAACAAGCTCGTCGCAGTCTCCTCGCCCGATGCACTGTTCGTTTCGTGCACAGCCACCCCAATAGTGCCACATATTGCTCGACTGGAGAAAGAGCTCGGTATTCCAGTTGTGAGCAGCTCTCAGGCTATGGCTTGGCATGCTCTTCGCCTTGCCGACTACCAAAAACCGATTCACGGATTTGGGCAGTTGCTCGCGCAACTCGGTGAAGGCCAGTCTTTCTCAACCTGAGGCGTGGAGTGAAGGGGCGGATGGCAGGTGCCCGGACGCGACGCGATGTCAGCACGGTCGAAGATCATCCTTAGGTTCGTCGGTCAGACTGGCCACCGCGGTTCGCCATTCCGCTTCGGCAACGGTATTCTTATCGGATCGATCCAGGCTCTTGTGCTTGCCAGATTGCCTCGGTTGGCGCTGCGCTGGTTATAGCTCGAACTCACATAGATTTACTTTGGCGACAATCCAGTGAGCATCCCCAGGAACTCAGCCATCAAAGTGGCCTGCTGCCGGTTTTTTCGGACACGCGGTTAAGCTAGCATAACTTGTTCCTCGAAGGACGGGGTTCAATAGCCGAGCGTCGAGTGCCTTCAACCGAGGCTATAAAGGTAATCAAACTCATCCGCGCTGGCGTCATCGTCCTTAGGGCTTGCGCGCCGTGTGCTCGGTCTTCAGCGACGAAGCTCTCCATCCAGCATTATCCCAGACATTGCCCGACCTGCTCATCGAGGTGATGCCGTAATCGGCCATGAGCCGCTGGAACTGCTCACTCGTATATTCCGATCCCTGGTCCGAGTGATGCAGCAGGCTGTCAGGATTGCCCCTGCGCCAGATCGCCATGATCACGGCGTCGGTGACGAGCTGCGCCGTCATCTCGGCCTTCATTTCCCAGCCGACGACACGCCGAGAGAAGAGGTCGACGGCGGCAACGTAGAGCGTAGAGCCAACGTTCCCGCGGTCCCAGATGTAGGTGAAGTCCACGATCCCACTTCTCATTCGGCGCCGATACCTCGAATGCGCGGTCGAGGAGGTTGTCCGACACTGCGGCTCGCTGCACGGTGTCCTTCGGCAGTCCACGGCGACGAGGCCGGTCCCGCCAGACTATTCTCCCGCATCAGGCGCTCGACACGATGCAGCCGCAGGAAAGACCCTCGGCCAGAACATCGTGCCACACACGACGCGCGCCATAGGTGCGGTCGCTGCTCTTGAAGCTTCGGTCGACTCGGGAAACGAGTATCTCGTCATGCCGGGAACGAGCGCTGGGACTGGGGTTAAGCCAGAGATGAAAGCCTGAGCGGGACACATCCAGCGCGTCGCATAGCCATGCCACCGGCCAGATGTTCCGGTGTCTCGCGAGGAAAGCGAACTTCAGTACTTCTAGGCTGCGGCCTTTTTTAGGATTCGCGCTCCGCCCTTCAGCTTGGCCACTTCTTTGCGCACCCGGTCGATCTCCTGCTGCTCCGGCTTCATCTAATCCATTTGCGCAGCACATTCTGATGGAGATCAAGATCACGGACCGCCTGCGCCACAGCCACGCCCGATCCTTCACCAGCCTCACTGCTTGAACTCGCGGCTGAACTTCCTTCTCTGCATTTCCACTCTCCAGTTCCGTTAAACACCTTATCTCGGTGTCCACGAAACCGGACGCCGTGTGCGGGCGGTTGCCGGAATTTCTCGGTGTCCGATAGCTCTCGGCGGCTTCGGCACTCAAAGAACAACGACTCGGAGCTTGCATCAACCGCAATGACGGAACCCTCCTCAATGGAATCAGCGGCATCTGCGGGAATGGTTGCGAGCTCGCGTTAGTAGCTGGCCGCTCCTACGATCTGCCCGGTTGCGCCGAGACTGCGGATCCGTAGGTGTCGCGTCGCCCGCCGGCTCCCGACTGTTTGAGGAGGAGCCGATGAGACGCGTGATTGGAATGGACATCCACCGCACCTTTGCGGGGTGGTGGTTTGGGAAGATGGCCAGTTGCGCCATCACGGACGGGTCGACATACCCGGTCGGGACTGGAGGGCTTCGGGCACAGTTTGCGGCGGACGGATGAGATTGTCGTCGGGCTAGGGCAACGCCATGGCTGTGGTGCGGGTCCTGTCGTCCTATGTAGACCGGGTGACTGTCGCCAACCCCGATGCAGGTGAAGGCGATCGCCTATGCCAGGATCAAGACCGACAAGAACAATGCCGGGGTTCTGGCGCAGCTCCATGCCAGCGGCTTTCTTGCCGGAGGTCTGGGTTCCCGATGAGCGGACAGAGCGGCTTCGCCGCCGTCGCCCGGCGCAACCAGGTCGTAGACTGGAGCCGTGCTCGACGCCGTCAATGAGTGGCCTGGAAACCTCGCAGCCGGACGTGGCGCCATCGCACTGGCCAGCCTTGACTGCGTCTCGACACGCTCGCACGGGAAATCCTGTAGGCCGGGGCGAAGAAACAGCTCACCTGAAGCCGAACAAAACGCACAGGAGTCGAAAAAGCCGAAATCACGCTTGTCGATGGCATCCGTGGACTCGAGATGTTTGTGGTGCTGACGCGGCGGTCGGAAGAAGGTTAGCGTCTGCTCTATGGCATCTCTGCCAGCCTGTCAGGCGCGGATAGCGAGGCGACCATTTGGACAGCCATGCGGCCAGATCGACCTTGGCCTCGGCGAGATCGCGCCGGTCGTAGAGCCATCTGAGTTCCTGCAGCCAGTCGTCACCGTGCTCGCTCGGTAGATGATCGAGCGCGCTCCTGAGGGAGTCCACGTGGCAGCGTTGCCCGGCGGCTTCGGGGATCACCTCGCCGATCGCCGCGACCAGGCCGGCATGGTCGCCGGAGACGGCCAGCTCGACGCCCTTGAGGCGCGTGCGCCTCCAGGCCGAGCGGCTCTCGCGATTGGCGATCTCCACAGCCAAGATCTGGCGCCGCCCGTCCCCGTCGATGCCGACCGCAACCAGTACCGCCGGGCTCGTGACGATGCCAGCCTCGCGCACCTTCTCGCAACGGGCATCGAGTTTGTCGGCGCCAAACTGCCTGGTCGCGGACGCTCTCCTGCGGGGTTTTCAACCTGGCCCGCAGGAATTCAGTTTACGTGCCTATGCACGACGCGTGCAACTTGCCTTATGTGGCCGTCCTAAGACCGTGAGACCAAGCGAAACATTATACTGCTGATGACTCGAGATTGGCGCCGCAAGAAAGCATGCCGAGACACGGCTACACGTAAGGTTGAGAACAGATCCGGTCGCGCTCGCTGCCTCAATTCTCGACTATCTCTCCATATTTCCCGTCTCAAAGATATGCTGATGCGCCTCCCGTAAGGCTGTAGTGACCGATGAGCCAGTTTACGGCTTCGCTCTGGTCTCGTTGGATCGCGTGAGCTGCTTTTAGCAGGTGGAATTCGGAATTCTTGATCATTTTTGCCAGCTTCCACCCGCGGTCAGGCGCCACGGTGGCGTCGTGCGTGGACCAGATAAGCATTGTCTTGCCCTCAAGACGATCAATGTACGGATAGATGTACTTCTGCTGCAACAGGATATATTGGCTCATATCCGTCTCTTCTGGAGGCAGGCGCTTACGAACTTCCCATTTTCCGCGCGTCGCGGGTCGTCGATAAGCTATTCGCCGATACTCCTCTAGCTCCGCCTCATATAAATCCGCCCCGTGGGCAATGGCGCCTCTCCGCACATATTCCTCTTCGCTCGGCATCGGCCCTGTATAGTCATATGACGTGGTGGCCGCGTTGAGCCATGCATCGTCACGCTCGTCTCCAAAGGGCTCTGGTCCAATGGGCGGCGATACGGCGCTTGATGTGAGCAGAACGACTTTAGAAACAAGGTCGGGACGGACGATCGCTACCCGTGCAGCGACGAATGATCCTTCTGAATGACCGACCAGCGTGATCTGCTTCAAATCCAGCGAGTCGATGAAATCAATGACATGATCTACGCGGCCGACCCGGTTAATATATTTACCAGGAGTAGGATCGTCGGTCCCACCGAATTGGAGTTGATCAAGCGCGATCACTCTGAATCTATCGGATAGGCCGTGCAGCTGCCAAATCCAGCTGAGCCTCGCATCGGAGATTCCCCCCGGTGACGCTCCATGGAGAAGCACAATCGGACGGCCAACTCCCGTCTCGTAGTAGGTCGACCCGATGCCGCCAACCGAAATGCGGCGTTCAGGGATGAGCGTTTTGCTAGTCGGCCGCGGCGCCTGCGCGGAGCCGGCAACAAGCGAATTGACGCTCCAGCCCAGCGCGGTCGCACAGCCGAGAACTTCAGGTCCGCTCAACGGACCTGCAGCGACGCAGTTGCTGATACGGTCGAGTTCCTGCGACATTGGGATGCTCCTTACTGCCTTTGTTCCTCTAGTGCCGACAATGCGGCCTGGTTCTTTTATACCAACTGAATGGTGCACCAGCGGACTAGCCACCTTACGCAAATTGTTCCTCTATCAACGCAGGAAATCGGCGTTTTTCTTATCCCTACGCGCATAAAGCCTGCCGCCTCGCATATCAGCCGGCGGCGCTGAACCTGTGCACAACCTTCTCGGGGATGGCGAATCCGGTCCTTCGAAGCCGTTTCGCCACAGCCTGCCGCAGAAAGTGATCGATCCTATGGAAAACACTGCCCCTCACTTGGGTCTGTCGAGATAGACGATCTCGGCCCGCGACTGAGGCTCATCGGCCCAACCTTCCGAGACCATCGCCCTCGCTCGTGCCCGACGCTCAATAGCTTTGCCCACGCGAGGATATGCGTATCGGAAGGATAGTGCCGCAAGCCGAGCCGCGCTTATCATTGATGCTGACGAAGCGTGGCCGCATCGTTAAGATGGGACAACGGCGAGAGGTGAGGGCGACGCCGCTTCCGTCTTAATGGAGGTTGTAGGTCGAGCCGCCATACTCCGGAGTTGCTGATCCGGATTGTACAAGTAGGCACCCCATTGGCGGGATAGGCTCGTAGTCGGCGCGTCGGCCCCGCCGCGCCAGTCATTGGCGTAGGCCTAATAGGTGACCATCGGAGCAAGAAATGCGATTGGCGCGAAAGGCCGCCGGCGCTTTGGGAGGGCGTAGAAGGGCAGCCAGTCTTCGCCGTCACGATGGTCAGGTGAAACGCATAGGCGCCGCTGGGCATCCTCCGGGACGGTTCAGGTGAAATCAGGCTGCCATTCGCTATCATCGAGATCGCCGGCGTGGAAATGTATGGCGGCGTAAACGCGCGGTGCGTTGCGCCAGCATACTTCGCGCCCGCTCCATTCGCGCCGATTTCCCGGGCCTCGGGCCGATCGAAAGAACGACGGCGTGGGCTCCCGCTACCTCGGCAACAGGGCAGCCGAGGGATCGATCACGCCCGGCCGGACCAGCAGCGTCCAGGTGCAAGCCGCTCGCGGGTCCCTTGCGCGCCTGGTCTCAATGGTGCCGTAAGAACCGAGTCTGACCTCCTACCGGCGCCCACCAAGGCTCTGATCGAGAAGATGCGACAAGTCCTCGAAGCGCATCCCTGGTCTGTGAGGATTCGGGTCGGCGCTTATAACGCGCAGCAGACGGGCGCGATATGGACCGGCTCGCGTAGGCTCACATGCCCAACGAATGTCTCGCCCGGGCGATGAGAGAAGCGATCGAGATAGCCGAGTGATCGGGATTTCGGTTGCGCACATGATTTCCTGCCTGCTGTTATGCTGGACGGGCTGTCGCTCGGGTGATTTTAAGTGTTCAAAGCGTCATTGTGGTCACCGCAGCGAGTTGGGCCGCAATCTGATCACACCGATGTCGTTCTCGATGGCGATCTCGGTCCCAAATGGCCTCGAGAGTTTCTGTAGACGCTCCAGAATGGTCTTCGCTTGCTCCTGATTTACGAGCCGTGGGCCGCCACGATTGGGCAAACCTCTTCGAGTGACCGAGTTCAATCGGGTATAGTCGCAATTCGGCAAGCTGGTTCTGCTCGAACCGGCTGGCGGCGATGACGCTTTCCCAAAAAACCGTGTCTGAATGGCCTGCCATTTCGGCAACCTTCACCTCGGCATCCGTGTCGACCCGAGGGTCCTTGGCGTAGTCGCCGAACATGTCAGCACCCGGGGGGTCCCGAGGTCGTCCTGGAAGAAGTTTTCGAGGCTATAGCAGATCGGGCGGCCCTTGAAGATCTCGATGCCTCTCAATTGATGAGGTCCGTGCCCAATATAAGCGTCTGCCCCGGCATCGATTAGCCTATGAGCAAACGATTGTTCGTAGTCAGGCGGCTCCTGGCTCCAGTTCCCAGGCTCGTGACCATGGTTCGTGACGATGCAAAAACCGGAGAACTGCTTGCCCCGGCGAACATTCGTAAAATGTCGGCGACATCGCGCGCGTCTGTTTCGAAGCTGTATCCGACCTTGTCGCCCGCTTTATATGCCGTTCCGGCGAGCACGACCTTATTGGGATCTTCGGAGACAGGGATGTCGGTAGGCAAGGCAGAACTTATCAGCCTTACATGCTCGAGCATTTCGGGCGAAACCACGATGCTTTGCACCAAACGAAGGGCGTTCAGTCCTGGTCTGCCTGGGGCTTCACCGGCGGGGTCGCCCGCACGGGCCATCGGCTTGAATGTTGAAGCACATGACAGCAACGCCACGCGACCGCGTGCGGTCTCGAACAAGCGCGCGGCGCTGGCTTGTGCGAGATTCTCGCCCACCCCCTGCATGGGTGATCCCGTTTTGATCGAGCACTCGGCTGGTCTCGCGCATGCCTTCAACGCCCGAGTCAAGCGAATGGTTGTTTGCGCGACCCAGGATGTTGAATCCGATCGCCTTTAAATCTGGGCCAACCTCCGGCAGGCTGAGGAGATATGCACCGCCGTACTCAGCCTGAGGACTTCCACAGAACGATCTGATATCGAAGATGTTGACTTCCAGGTTGCCAAACGTGACGTCAGCATCATGAAGGATCTTGACGACGCCACCGAAGCCAGGATCCTGAGATTTGGTCACCGCCGTGACAGCATGAGGTCGCCAACTGCTACCATCGTGAAGCCATCTGCAATGTTCGTCGCAATCGAACCGACCACATCATGCCCAGCTGCAAGTCGGCCTGATGACCAACGTGCTCGTTTTCATAGATGCTCCTAGTCTAGCTTCTTCCTGCCGCACTCGGCATGTGATGGCGAACAGGAAGAGTTGCCCAGCGCAACGCGCTGGGCAACTAGCCCATTACGCCGAGTTCACACTATGTTCACGCTTCGAGCCAGCATTGCCTGAAGGCGTAGCCGTCCATCAGCGAACCGACCCGTCCGATGTAGCCGCCAACATTATCGGAGATCGCGTCAATGGATTGGTTGAACATGGGCACGATCGTTCCGCCCTCATCGCGAACGATGATTGCCATTTCTCGATAAAGGTTCTTCCGCTTGTCCTGGTCGAGTTCGCCGAGCGCCTCGATCAGCAGCTTATCGAACTTCTTATTGAAAAAGTGCGTATCGTTCCAGGGCGCCGTCGATAGATAGGCAGTCGAGTACATCATGCCCTGCGTCGCTCGCGCGCCCCAATTGGAGGCGCAGAAGGGCTGCTTGTTCCAGACATCCGACCAGTAGCCGTCTCCGGGAAGGCGTTTGACTTCGATTTGGATGCCTGCTTTAGCGGCGCTCGCCTGAAAGAGCTGCGCGGCGTCCACGGCGCCGGAAAAGCCAGCGTCTGACGTCCGGAGCAGAATTGGACCGCTGTGGCCCGACTTCTGATAATGGAACTCGGCCTTTTCAGGATCAAAGGTGCGCTGCTCGATACCCTCGGGGAAGAGGGGTTGGGACGCATTAACCGGAATGTCGTTGCCGACCGTTCCGTAGCCGCGGAGGACCTTGGCAACCATTTCCTGACGATCCACCGCGAGTTTGAGCGCCATCCTGAGATCGTTGTTGTTGAAGGGCGCAGTGTCGCAGAACATATTGAAAACGTATTGGCCGGAACCCGCCAGGGCCTCGATCTTCAGGTTGGGCACGCGCTTGACGAGATCGACGACCTTGGGTTCGACACGGTTAATCATCTGCACTTGGCCGCCCTGCAGCGCAGAGGCGCGGGCGGTGGAGTCATTGATAACGACGATCTCGACCTGATCGGCGAAGCCTTCCTTGTCTGACCTCCAGAAATTAGCGAAGCGCTCGCCGCCGTGGCGCACGCCTGGCTGGTTGACGGACACCTTATAGGGACCTGCGCCGATGCCTTCTGCCGGATGGTCCTTGCCGCCGTTGGGCTGGATGACGAGATGATAATCTGACATCAGGTAAGGGAACTCGGCATTTGGGTTCTTTAGGGTGATGACGACGTCGCGGCCATCGGCCTTGAGGTTCTCAATGCCGGCCAAGATACCCATTGCGCCGGAATGCGAGTCGTTACTGGAGTGGCGTTCCAGCGTTGCCACAACGTCTTCCGCTGTCACGGTCTTGCCATTGTGGAACTCGACGTCCTGACGGATCTTGAAGGTCCACACTTTGGCGTCTTTGGATGAACCGATTTCCTCGGCGATTCGATGCTCCAGACCGCCGTCCGACGTCTGCGCCACAAGATACTCGCCCCAGCATTTTGCGAAGTATGACATAACCTCGATGATTGTCGCGGGATCTAGATTGTCCGTCGCTTCCCCGCCGTTGAGGCCAGCTTTCAAAATCCCGCCTCTTTTCGGCGTCTGTGCCAGCGCGGCGCCGGCAAGAAGCGAGTTGGCGAAGGTGGCACTGACGCCGAGGGCCGTTGCACGGCCGAGAAATTCACGCCGGCTCAACCGCCCCACAGCAACGCGTCCGCTTAGATAGTCGAGTTCCTGTAACATTAACATGCTCCCTATTTTTGTTTTGTTCCCTCAGGACCGAGAATGCGACTTTTGATGTGCGCATCGTCTCGCCGATTGTTTGATGCGGGCAGCTTTGTGTCAAATTCAGTGTGTGTATCGTCACCATCTAGCAGCGAGATGGGCGGGACAATGCCGCAAAAAGAACGACTCGGCTTGAAGCGTGCGGACCGTGTCCCCCTCCGCGAAATTTGGCAGTGATTATGCATGCGATGCTGCGAATGAACTGGCTGTCCCACCCCCACGGAGGAATGCCCGCCGCTGTGGGATCCTGCACACGCTCGCCTACGACAATTTCCTCAGGCCATTCAACCGATGCGTTTTCGACAAGTGGCTGAGTTCATCCACCGAAGCGGGAAGCCCCGCATCTTTTTAGAGCTTTCTGGAAATTGTCTTGATGGTTAGGTCATCGGTCGGCCGCCGGCGTCGATCACTCCGGATCATAAAGGTGAGCTGTCTGGGGCCTCTACCTCGGCTTGTCGAGGCCAGCCTTTCTGTCGAGGCAGTATGTCAGGATCGGCAGCAGCAAGCCGTGATCGGGTTGTTGAAGTCGAGTAGCCGCTTCCAGCTTTCGATGGTGAGATTGATGGCAGCATAGAACACGGTTGGGGGCGATGCCGCCGCTGGGCTTGGTGGCGGATGGAGCACAGATCTTGCGGTCTGTCGGTTGTGCCCTGGCGACTCACGTAAACACGGCGTAATCAGTTGCAGAGCCTTGGCCAGGACGTTGCGCGGCAACTCCTGAGCGGGCGCATCCAGTCTTGCGGATTCGGGAACTGCGGCTCGGTGATCGCTGCCGTTACGAACGAACCCATCCAGCGCCGACATAGTCCGCACCAGGGGCGGGGGTTGACAGCCATGGAAGTGCGGCACCCACATGCTTAGCTCAAGGGCCACCCACGCGCGATCCACACAGACGCAAGTCATCTAGACGGTTTCGATTCCCAGACATCGAGCCACCCGCCCCCTCCACGATCGCGCATCGATGTACCGATGACACAGCTGAGCAAGAAGCACTTGGGTGATTCCAAGCGGGGAGCAACCGTAGGTGTTTGATCCCAGATTTTGATGGGGCATCCTTGTCCTCCGAATCAAGGGATGCGCTATGGGCCAGGTTCTTCATGGGAGCGCCACGACGACAGAGGCGGTCCGTCGAGCGATACAGCATAGTCAAGAGAGCCTGAGGGCGCTGGCGAAGCGCTACGGGGTCAACCAAAAGACTGTTGCCAAATGGCGGGAACGGACCTCGGTGGCAGATTTGCCGACCGGTCCGAGAGAGCCTAGATCGACAGTGCTCTTGCCCGAGGAGGAGGCCGTCATAGTCGCCTTCCGGCGCTACACTCTGTTGCCACTCGATGACTGCCTCTATGCCTTACAACCGACGATCCCACACCTGACGCGCTCATCACTGCATCGCTGCCTGCAGCGCCACGGCATCAGCCGCCTGCCGGACGTAGAAGGCGACAAGCCGGCGAAGAAGAAGTTCAAGAGCTATCCGATCGGCTACTTCCACATCGACGTCGCCGAGGTGCGCACAGAACAGGGCAAGCTGCACATGTTCGTCGCTATCGACCGCACCTCGAAATTCGCCTTCGTCGAACTGCATGAGAAGGCCACCACCGCCATATCGAGAGACTTCCTACTGCGCCTGATCGCGGCCGTGCCCTACAAGGTCCACACTGTCCTCACCGACAACGGTATCCAGTTCACGACGCCCGGCGCCGGCGGTTCGGCCGTGCCATTGATCAAGGAGGCCATCGCAAACGGCGAACGCTTCTGGGCCCATGCCTTCGAATACGCTTGCGCCACGAACGACATCGAGCACCGAACGACCAAGGCAAGGCATCCGTGGACCAACGGCCAGGTCGAGAGGATGAACCGGACTATCAAGGATGCAACCGTCAGGCGTTTCTATTACGAGAGCCACGACCAACTCCGCCAGCACCTTGCCGACTTCATCTCGGCCTACAACTTCGGTCGCAGGCTCAAGACCCTCAAAGGCCTTACGCCCTACGAGTTCATCTGCAAGGCGTGGGCGTCACAACCGGAACGCTTCAAACTCGATCCGCTCCAGCAAATGCCGGGACTAAACACGTAGGTGCCGATCCGCCCGGTGGACTACGGCCGGGAAGCGATCCAAGACAGTGTGTCGTAACCGTCCTTGCGTCGTGCTCATGCAGGGCGAAATGCCCGCCAGATAAAAGAGTCCACGAAACACTGGCGTTGCAGACCTACTGAAAAGATTGCGACCTTGTCCTCTTATTTTTGGCCGCGGACCAACCCCGGAATTTGTAAAGCCTCGGTTTAGGTGGTCAATTCCCCGCACTCTCCATGCGGCGCCCGTCGATCGCATGCTCCAGCCACCCGACTTCCATTTCAGGCACGGAAGATAGCAGGAGGTCGGTATACGCGTCGAACGGCGGTGTTAGCACCTGCGTCTTCGAGCCGTAGCGGACCACCTCTCCGCGATACATCACCGCGATAGAATCCGCGATCGCCTTCACAGTCGCGAGGTCGTGCGTGATGAAAAGGTAGGCGACGTCCTCAATCTTCTGCAGACGAAGCAACAGTTTTAGGATTCCGTCTGCCACCAGCGGGTCGAGAGCGCTCGTCACCTCGTCGCAGATGATGAGCTTCGGCTTGGCCGCCAGCGCGCGGGCGATGCAGACTCTCTGCTTTTGCCCGCCTGAAAGCTCAGCCGGATACCGGTCGATGAAGCCCTTGCCCATCTCGATCTCGTCGAGCAGTTCGGCGGTTCGGGCATCGCGCTCCTTTCCTCGCATGCCAAAATAGAATTCGAGCGGCCGGCCGATAATGGTACGAACCGTCTGGCGCGGATTCATCGCCACGTCCGCCATTTGATAGATCATCTGCAATTCGCGCAAATCGTCCTTCGAGCGGTCGGCAAGCCTGGGCGTGAGCGTGCGGTCGGCGAAGGTGATGCTGCCGGCGATCGGCGGCAGCAAGCCCGTGATGACGCGGGCGAGTGTGGATTTTCCGGAGCCCGACTCGCCAACTACAGCGAGCGTTTGGCCGTGATGGACATTAACCGAGACGTCCTGAAGAACCTTCACAGCACCGCCGCCATAGGCAGCCGTGACGTGCTCGACAGAGAGCAGCGGCATCGGCGTAGGTCCCTTCTCCTCATGCTCGATCGAGCGCACCGAAACCAATGCCTTGGTGTAGTCCATGCGCGGTGCCTCGATGATCTGCCGAGTTTCGCCATGCTCCACCGTCCTACCATCCCGCAGCACCATGATCTCGTCCGAGACCTGGGCCACCACCGCAAGGTCGTGGGTGATGTAGAGCGCCGCGACGCCTGTGTCGCGGATAGCATCCTTGATGGCTGCCAGCACGTCGATTTGAGTCGTCACGTCGAGTGCTGTGGTAGGCTCGTCGAATACGATCAGGTCGGGTTCGGAGCACAACGCCATCGCAGTCATCACGCGCTGCAATTGGCCGCCAGACACCTGATGTGGATAGCGGAAGCCGATGCCTTTGGGATCGGGCAAGCGCAGTTTCGTGAACAGCGCCAGCGCGCGCTTCTCCGCCTCTGCCTTGGTGGCGACGCCGTGCAGAAGCGCTGCTTCCACCACTTGGTCCATGAGCCGGTGCGCCGGGTTGAAAGCGGCAGCAGCCGACTGCGCGACATAGCAGACCTCGCTCCCGCGCACCCTGCGTAAATCCCGGACGCCGCCCTTGAGGATGTCGCGGCCGTTCAGGAATACCTCGCCGCCGGTGATACGGACGCCGCCGCGGCCATAGCCCATTGCGGCAAGGCCGATGGTCGACTTTCCGGCGCCGGATTCACCGATCAGCCCCAGTACCTTGCCCCGCTTCAATAGCAGCGAGACTCCGTCCACGATGGTCACGTCGCGCGGCTTCTCGCCAGGAGAATAGACGGTCGCCTCGACCTTAAGATTGCGGATGTCGAGCAGAGCGCTGTTTTCGCGCCGCGGCTTTGCGTGCACCTTAACCATTATTCCCGTCCTCCCTTGAGGCTGGAGGTGCGGGTAAGCACCCAGTCGGCTACCAGGTTGACGGAGATTGACAGCATCGCGATCGCAGCGGCTGGGATGAGGGCGGCAGGTATCCCGAAGACAATGCCGTCCTTATTTTCTTTCACCATGCCGCCCCAATCGGCCTCCGGCGGTTGCACGCCGAGCCCGAGGAACGAGAGCGCCGAGAGGAACAGCACCGAAAAGATGAAACGCAGGCCGAGTTCCGCCACCAGCGGCGACAGCGCGTTGGGCAGGATCTCGCAGAAAATAATCCAGCCGAGACTCTCGCCGCGCAACTTAGCTGCTTCGACGAAGTCCATTGCGTTGATGTCGGCCGCAACGGCGCGCGAGAGGCGATAAACGCGTGTCGAACTCAGAACCCCCATGACGAGAATAAGCGTCACGTTATTCGAGGGCAGCACTGACAGCACGACGAGGCCGAATATCAGCGTCGGTATCGCCATCAAGAGGTCGACGAAGCGCGACATCAGCGTGTCGACCAGACCGCCAACGACCGCCGCCATGAAGCCGAGGATGGCGCCGAGCGAGAAAGACAAGGCGGTGGCCATGGCGGCGATGAAGATGGTGGTGCGGGCGCCATAGACCATGCGCGAGAGCAGGTCTCGCCCCAGATTGTCGGTCCCCAGCCAGTGCGTGGACGACATCGGCTCCCAGATGTCGCCGATGATCTGGCTCATTCCAAAAGGTGCAATCAGCGGGGCGAAAAGGGCGCAGAGGAGGAACAGCGCGGTGAGGATGAGGCCGATGCCGGCACTGACGGTGAGATTCTTTGAGTCGAACATAGCCGTCCTACTTCGGATGCCGCAGGCGCGGGTTGGCAAGGATCGCGCCGACGTCCGCGACGATGTTGAGCCCAATGTACACGGCAGCAAAGATGAGACCGACCGCTTGGACCACCGGCACGTCGCGCTTGACGACGTGGTCGACCAGATATTGCCCCATGCCCGGATAGACGAAGATCACCTCGACAACGACGACGCCTACCACGAGAAAGGCCAAGTTGAGCATGACGACGTTGATGATGGGCGCGATGGCGTTCGGGAGGGCGTGCTTGCGGATGATGTCGAAGGCGGAAAGGCCCTTAAGCTCAGCCGTCTCGATGTACGCCGATTGCATCACATTCAGGATGGCGGCACGCGTCATGCGCATCATGTGTGCCAGTACGACAAACACCAGAGCCGTTGCCGGCAGCACGATCGCCTTCAGCTTCTCCAGGAAAGGCATGCCGTCATAGACGGTCGAGATCGACGGGAACCACTGCAGCTTCACGGCAAGGAATAAAATAAGCAAATAGCCGATGAAGAATTCAGGCAGCGATGTTGAAGCCAGCGCAAAACCCGAAATGGTCTTATCGATAGGGCCATTGCGGTAGCGCACCGCCAGCAGCCCAAGGACGATGGCGAGTGGAACTGACACCACGGCAGCCCAGAAGGCGAGGAACAGCGTGTTCCACAGCCGTGGCATCAGGGTCGCCGTGATCTCCTGTCGCGTGGTGAGCGCGGTACCGAGATCGCCGGTCAAAACCCCGCCCAGCCAGTGGAAGTAGCGCACATAGGCAGGGTCGTTCAGCCCAAGCTCCCGGCGCAGATTGGCGACCGCCTCGGGCGTGGCCGCCTGACCGAGGATCGACTGCGCCACGTCGCCTGGAAGGATCTGGGTGCCCGCGAAGATCAGCACGGAGACGGCGAATAGGAGGAGAATGCCCAGCGCGACGCGCTGGGCAACCAGCCTCAGAACTGGCGAGCCCATAAGCACCATGTTCATGCTTCGAGCCAACACTGCGTCAAGGCGTAGCCGTTCATCAGCGAGTCGACCCGTCCGACGTATCCGCCAACCTGGTCGGAGATCGCATCGATGAACTGGTTGAACATCGGCACGATCGTCCCGCCCTCATCGCGAACGATGATGGCCATCTCGCGATAGAGGTTCTTGCGCTTGTCCTGGTCGAGTTCGCCGAGCGCTTCGGTGAGCAGCTTATCGAACCGTTCATTAAAGAAGTGCGTGTCGTTCCAGGGTGCCGTCGACCGGTAGGTGGTCGAGTACATCCACCCCTGCGTCGCGCGCCCCCTCCAGTTGGACGCGCAGAAGGGCTGCTTATTCCACACTTCCGACCAGTAGCCATCTCCCGGCTCGCGCTTGACCTCGACGGCGATGCCGGCCTTGGCCGCGCTCTGCTGGAAGAGCTGCGCTGCGTCCACAGCACCGGCAAAGGCAACATCGGAGGCCCTCAGCAGGATCGACCCGCTGTGGCCCGACTTCTGATAATGGAACTTGGCTTTATCCGGATCGAAGGCGCGCTGCTCAATACCCTCGGGGAAGAGCGGATAGGCTGCATTAATCGGGAAGTCGTTGCCGACGGTGCCGTAGCCGCGCAGGATCTTGTCGACCATCTCCTCCCGATCCACCGCGAGCTTGAGCGCCATCCTCAGATCATTGTTGTCGAAGGGAGGCGTGTCGCAGAACATGTTGAAAACATAGTGGCCGGGACCCGGCAGGGCCTCGACCTTCAGGTTGGGCGCGCGCTTGATGAGATCGATGACCTTGGTTTCGACCTTGTTGATCATATGCACCTGGCCGCCCTGCAGCGCGGAAACTCGGGCTGTGGTGTCATTGATGACAACGATCTCGACCTGGTCGGCGAAGCCCATCTTGTCGGACTGCCAGAAATTGGCGAAGCGCTCGCCGCCGTGGCGGACGCCGGGCTGGTTGACGGTTACCTTGTAGGGACCTGCGCTGATGCCTTCGGCCGGATTGTCCTTGCCACCGTTGGGCTGGATGACGAGATGATAGTCCGCCATGAGGTAGGGGAGCTCGGCGTTCGGCTCCTTGAGGGTGATGACGACGTCGCGGCCATCGGCCTTGAGGCTGTCGATGCCGGCCAAGATGCCCAGCGCGCCGGATTGCGATTTCTTGTTGGAATGGCGTTCCAGCGTCGCCACAACGTCTTCCGCGGTCACGGTCTTGCCATTGTGGAACTCGACGTCCTGACGAATCTTGAAGGTCCACACTTTGGCGTCTTTGGATGAGCCGATCTCCTCGGCAATGCGAGGCTCCAGTCCGCCGTCCGACGTGAGCGCCACGAGGTACTCGCCCCAGCACTTGCCGAAGTAGGACATCAATTCGATGAACTTCGCCGGGTCGAGGTTGTCCGTCGCCGCCCCGCCTACGATGCCGGCTTTCAGAATGCCGCCTTTTTTTGGCGTCTGCGCCATGGACGCGCCGGCAAGAAGAGAATTGGCGAAGGCAGCACTGACGCCGAGCGCCGTCGCACGGCCGAGAAATTCACGTCGGCTCAGCCGGCCCGCAGCTAAACCGCGGCTTAGATTGTCGAGTTCCTGCGACATTGATTAGCTCCTCTATGTTTGACTCTGTTCCCGGGTACAGAAAGTGCGGTTTTTTGTTTTGGTAATGATACATTTGCGTTTGCGCCGCTTTATGCAGAATCCTTCGGTGTTCCGGTACGGAAACTGCGTTTTCATGGTCTCGATGCAGAATTCCGGCGACCAAAGGGAGATCTGCTCTGTGGCATCAAGCTAAGGCGCGCGGCGGATGTTCGGACAGTGTTTGGCGGGCCGAGGGCCGAGCTATTGCTCCCACGCAGCAAGCGCCGGCTGCTCCACGACGGAGCTAACATGATAGGTTGCGGTTCAGATTGCGAGCAGGACTGGTCGGCGTGGCGAGGAGGGCGCTGATCGAGCAGGCCGTCTGACAAAGCCGAAGCCTCACGCGCTACGACAGGGGGGTGCCGGAGTCCTTGATAGCTTACCGATAAACGACGCTCGCCCGGCCGCCTCGCCGGCGTCGTGCATTGGGATCTGCAGGTACCCTGCACAATCGACTGCTGGCGCGGTCTCAACTTGGGCAATAGAGGTTGAGACGCTTTCATTGTCTCAGCGTTTGCTTACGGAAAAGGATCCCCAGTCTGCTGTTCGATGGGTGAATTGCCCGCAATCCAGGCGACAGTCCCGCCGGGAACTACGACCTGGCTGTAGAGATACCCGAAAATAACACCGGAGGCGCTTGCCTTCAAAGAACTCCGGTCGCCTGACGCAGGATCGAGAATTGTCCCAATCTCTTCGCCGGCCTGCACATGGTCACCGGGGGTCTTCGAGAAAATGACAATCCCAGGGGCACTGGCTCGCACGTAGTCAACGCAGTCGAGCGTCGTGTGGCACGTGACAACTTGCGACGGCGGCTGCGTCGCTCCCTCCAGAAGGCCAACTGCCTCCATGAAGCCAATCAACCCTCGCGCGTCTTCGATCGCAACATCGTCGCGAAGACCCTTTGACCCGCGATACTCGAGCGTGGCCGACAAGCACTCAGTTATCGAGACGTCCGGAAGAACTTCCTGTGCTGCGCGCCACGGCAGAAGGCATGCTGTAGGAAAATCTGTAAGCTCGGGAACGCCGCCGATCGTGGCCAAGCTGCCGATGTAGCGCGACAACAGGTCTGCGGCAGGATGGTCGGGATTGGAAACGTATGCATAAAGGACCGCTTCGTCGGCGCAATGAACGTCCAATACAAAATCGGCGTCAACAGCGAGCCTGAGAAGCACCTGCTTCAGGCTATCAAGCTCGTTTTTTGGAACGAGTGCGGAGACCGCCTTCAGCATTGCACGTTTGACAGCCTCCCCATTCATAGCGAGCCCCTCGCTTCGGAGAGCTGCGAATTGCGCCCCCAGCAGAGGGGTCAGGTCCGGAAAATTGCGGTTGAAATTACCCCCCAGCCCCAAGTCAGCCCGGCCAGCATGATACCCTTGGATTCTCTGAGATAAACCAATCGGATTGGCACATGGGACTATGATGATCTCTCCGTTCGGCTCACCCTCTCTTTCTTGGAGCAGTCTCACAAGATGGCTGAGGATCACCATCCCCGGGAGTTCGTCAGCATGGAGGCCCGCCTGCAAGTAAATTTTTGGGCCTGGGCGACCAACTCCGAAACGGTGGACGGTAACCTGACGCCGAGTACCGATCGACGAGGGGAAAAGGGCGATATCTTCTACAACAGAATGCATACCGATCTCGTTGTGTTGGCCGGAGGTGACCTGGGGAACCCCCCCGCATTGGCTGCAATGCCCTGCTTCATGCGAGCTAATGTGGCAAGAATATTTTACAGATGGCGTGCATCTAACTTCTATATTGCAAAAAAATTTTACTTGGCTGCCTCCCATCTCAAAGTAGCCATCTCTTCGCATTCTTCGCAGGGTGAACTGGTCCAGGGCGCTGCTCGAAGGCCCAATGTCAATGACCGTGGAATCGGGACCCCGCATTTTCGCGCAAAAGGGACCCCGGTTTTGGGGCGGTGAAGGGCACGCCGATGAGCGCCCGATCAGGCGGAGCTGGTCGGGGTTGCACAGCCTGATCGGGCGCGGCTGATTGGCTTTAGATTCCATGAGGGGTGAACCTGCGACCGGCGATCTGCAAGGGTGCAGCTTCACAGAAGCTGCTCACTCCAGGAGGTCATTGTGGTCACTACGCATTTTCAAACCGAAACGCCCACTGCAATTCGAACCGATCTCGGTGCGATTTTCGTCTCGTTGGAGTTGAGCCGGTCTACTTGGTTGGTCACATCACTGTCGCCGGGTGGCGGGGAAAGGATGTCGAAGCATGCCGTGGCGGGCGGCAACGTCAGTGAATTGCTGGCTCGATTTACTCATCTCCAAGAGAAGGCTCGTTCGCGATCTGGACGGTTGTTCCCAATCGTGACGATCCAAGAGGCGGGCCTCGACGGCTTCTGGATTGATCGTGTGCTGGAAACCAACGGCATTGAAAGCTACGTGGTCGACGCTGCTTCGACTGCAGCGTCTCGCCGCCGGAAACGAGCAAAGACTGACAAGATCGACGGCGAGGCGCTCGTGCGCGCGCTACTCGCCTTCAAGCGTGGTGAACCTCGTGTCTGTGCCATGGTCAAGGCGCCAGGCCCGGAAGAAGAGGATCGGCGACGCATTTGCCGCGAACGTAGGGTCGCGGAAAGGGTCGAGCACGTCAACCGCATCAAGGGGCTGCTCTTCGCGCAAGGCATCGGCGGCTATCAGCCACTGAGAAAAGATCGTCGCAGACAACTGGAAGACCTTCGAACTGGCGACGGCCGAGTGCTGCCGCCACATCTCAGGGCCCAGATTTGCCGTGTACTCGATCGGCTGGAACTGCTGCTCGATCACCTTGCAGTCGTTGAGCGTGAGCGTGATGCCTTGGTGGAAAGGGTTGAATGCGAAGCCAAAGCCCCGGAACCGGCAACAATGCTATGTGCAATCAAAGGCGTCGGCCCGGAGGTAGCTGCAGTCCTTTGGACCGAAGGCTTGTGTCGGCAATTTGATAATCGTCGACAGGTCGCGGCATACGCCGGCCTGGCGCCGACGCCTTGGCAGAGCGGAACCATCGATCGAGAACAAGGCGTGTCGAAAGCAGGCAACCCGCGGCTGCGAACAACAATGATTCAGTTGGCCTGGCTGTGGCTCCGCAACCAACCGTTCATCTGCCTTGAGCAGATGGTTTATTGATCGCGTCCAGTCGAATGGCGGGCGGCACAAGAAAAGCACGATCGTTGCGCTGGCCCGAAAGCTGCTGGTCGCTCTCTGGAAATATGTCACCTTCGGCATTGTCATCGACGGCGCAGTGCTGAAGTCGGCCTAAGTTCTCACGGAGACACAATCGCGTAATCTTCCAGGACTGATCAATCCTGCCGGATCCAGGTGGGCGAACCGGCTCAAAGTCTGGCTTCAGATGCCGTGCTTTAGAATGGTCCCGTCCTCCTGAGCCTTTTGCCGCAACGCAAGCGGAATGATGGTGCAGCCGCAAGTACGGCGACCGTATGTGAGTTTGAACCGGCCGAGGAGAGCCGCGTCATGCGAAAGGCTCAGACCATGGAATCTGACGACCGGGAAGGAAACAATCCATGTCTTGACGCGCTAATCCTCATGTGAGCTTTGAGAGCGGCTCTTGAAGCGCCAGGAGTCGTTTCCGGTCTCGACGATCTCGCAATGATGCGTAAGGCGATCGAGCAGCGCGGTGGTTATCTTGGCATCACCGAAGACGCTCGGCCATTCGCCGAAGGCAAGATTGGTGGTGATGATGACGCTGGTGCGCTCGTAGAGCTTGGAGACGAGATGGAAGAGCAACTGCCCGCCGGCCTGGGCGAAGGGAAGATAGCCGAGTTCATCGAACACGACGAAGTCGAGCCGAGTGAGATGGTCGGCGATACGTCCCTGTCGGCCGGCACGGGTCTCGGTCTCGAGCCTGTTGACCAGGTCGACGACATTGAAGAAGCGCCCGCGTGCACCGTTGCGGATCAGTGCCCGGGCAATGGCGATCGCCAGATGCGACTTGCCCGTGCCGGTGCCGCCGACCAGGACGACGTTGCGCTGATCGGCAACGAAGGCGCCGCCGGCGAGATCACGGATCAGACTCTCGTTGACTGGCGTCCCGGTGAAGTCGAAGTCGTCGATGTCCTTGGCCAGCGGCAGCTTGGCGACGGTGAGCTGGTATTTGATGGAGCGCGCCTGCTTCTCCGATATCTCGGCCTGCAGCAGATCGCCGACGATCCTGGGCGGCTCGTGCTGTCGCTTGATGGCGACGCGCCCATGATCTCGTCATAGGCGCTGCGCATTCCGTAGAGCTTCAGCGCTCCCATCAGTTCCAGTACCTCGGTGCGTTCCATGGCTGTTTGTCCTCCTGAGACTGTCATAGCGGGCGCAGTCGGCGGCCGGCTCGTGAGCCAGCGTCAGGGCCTGGGGAATGGAAAGGATCGTGCCCGGCGCCGGATCGCGGCTGCGGGCCAGGATGTTGAGGATCACCGCCGCCGAACAGACGCCATGCTCGAGCGCTTCCTGGCAGGCGCTCTCGACCGCGCTCAATCCGTCGGTCAGGACTCAGGTGAGGATCGACACCATCTGCCGGTCGCCGTCATCGGCCGCCCCTAGCTTGCGGCGCACCTTCTCCATGGCTGATGGCAGAACCCATTCCCGGAAAGGCGCGCCGTTGCGCAGGCCGTCCGGTT